>CAYYJE010000001.1:0-6257 GCA_964472165.1 uncultured Prolixibacteraceae bacterium
CTATAAAACACAAATGGGAACCATCATTGCTGACAATTCCCATTTCGCTGCATTCGACCGGAGTCTCCTGCTGCGTCAGGCTACGGTTATTGCTACCGGCTCACTTCCCTGTTTTTCGACTTGCATGTACTTCGCAGAAAAATTTACCCTGATCTTTCCTCCCGGTGTGTTACGACCGGAAATCCGGATGGTCCGTTGCGCTTCTTCCGGATTTCTCCTTCTGTAGCATTGGCGGACGGAGCGCCCTCTTGACATTCGTGCGGGTGGCATTGCTGCTTCCCTTCGATTGTGGTCGGTTCCGGGCTTGCACCCTTCCCTTTCCCGGAAAGTTTTCTGAAACCGGAGTCTCTTTATTTTCTTCCCGCCTTTAGGCTTAACCTTCCAAAGAACACTTTGCAGTGGCTGGCGTTTGTCGGCTACTTCCGGTTTTACCCTTCATCGGCCGGCTCCGGCTCTTTCCGTAAGAAGACTTTCGCCTCTGTGGTCCGTTCCGCAGTCCAGTTAAGTCCTGCTTCCCTTTCCCTTACTCTCCGAGCTGTCTTTTATCGCTCACCTGATGAAACAAATATACAATCCATTTTCCACAATTCCTAATTTTTCAACAATTATTTCACCCTAAAGAAACAAACCCCTTTTCAACCGGAGTTATTAACAATTGTTGATAAGCCGGGAGATTCTTTGTCATACCCTCTCCCGGCCGCACTGGATCCTGTCAGACCGCCACGGAGTTAGTCGTTACTTCCTCCGCCCAGCAGGCTCACATAGTAGAGCAACATCGCCAGGGAAGAGAGCGCAGCAATCACATAGGTAGATGCAGCCCATCCCAATGCTTCTTTGGCCTTTCCGTGCGACTGGTTGTTGGTAATACCGCTCGTGGAGAGCCATGCCAAACCACGCCTGCTGGCATCAAATTCCACGGGAAGGGTGATAAAGGCAAACAGGGTAAAGATGGCATAACAGGTCACTATGATGAGCAGGGCCGTGTGCATTGGAATCAGGTTGCCCAGCAAAAAGGATCCGAAAAAGAGAACCATGAAGATCACATTCATCACCTTGGCCGTCACGTTTTGCAAAGGAACCAGCGAGCTCCGCAGTTCAAGCCAGGCATAACCCTGTGCATGCTGCAGCGCGTGACCTGTTTCATGGGCCGCTACCGCTGCCGCCGCCACACTCCTTCCGTTATAAACATCGGGACTTAAATTGATGGTCCTGTTCACCGGATTGTAATGGTCGGTAAGCTGCCCCTGCACTGAAATGACCTTCACATCAGAACAGCCATTGTCATTGAGCATCTTCCGGGCTATTTCACTGCCGCTCATGCTTCCTGAAACGGGAATTTTTGAATACTCCCTGAATTTTGCCTTAAGCCGGTTGCCCGCAATAAGGCTTAGAATAAAAAAGAATCCGAAAATTATCCACATCAACATAATATAGAATTTTTAAGTTTATAAAATTGACCTTACTTCTATATATGGCTCAAATAAAATGCCAAAGCTGGCGAAAAGTGCCGGCAGGCAAGAGACGATGAAAACCCACCCATCCTGCAGCCATCAGATGCGACACAATGGCAGAAATACCATTTGTTGCTGACATGATGGAATTAGCGGTCACAAGATTCCTATCTCCTGTGATCCGTGGAATTGACCGCTTATTTTCCTGTCGCAATTCTTCGGATCATCCCCCTGAAAATAAAAAGATGGAACGGCAGGAGGGCATACCAGTAAGCCCTGCCCCACAATCCCCACGGCCTGAAGGTGGCGGTTTGATAAAGCACATTTCCCCTGATTTCAAATTCGAGCCAAGCTTCTCCCGGAAGTTTCATTTCAGCGTACAACAGCAAACGCATTCCTTGTTTGTCGGCCAGCAAAACCCTCCAGAAATCCAGGGCATCTCCTGCCGAGAGATCTGAATTGCTCCGGCGGCCTCTTCGCAGACCAACCCCGCCAACCAGCTTATCCACAAAACCCCGCATCCCCCATAACCAATTGCCATAGTACCAGCCGTTCCTGCCCCCGATGGCCCAGATTCGCTCAAGAACCCCGGCCGTATCCGTAATTTCCGTTTTTTTATGGTCCCTGAGGCAGCCATAAACCGGTATGTTGACCAGGGCAGAAATCCCCGCGCCCAACACGTTACCCGACGATGCATCCGTCCAGCTCGACACAACCTCCTGCTGCTCGATTTTTCCGAATGCCATGCGCACGGCCTTACGATATGAAATCAGGTCGATGTCCAGCAGCTTGTGGAGTTCTGGCCCCCGGCAAATCACTTCCACCTTCATGCTGTCAACCAGGTTGACAGCCAGTTTGTAAGAAGTCGACGTAATGAAATAGAGCCAGTAGGAGGATAATTTCGGGGTCATAACCGGTACCACCCCGATAAAACGTTTTAATTTTCGTACTTCAGCAAATTGAAGCAACATCTCCTTATAGGTAAGGATCTCCGGTCCGCCGATATCAAAACTACGATCGAAGGTTTCCTCCTGGCCAAGAACTCCCTGGAGCATTTGGACCACATTCTGGATGGCAATGGGTTGACACTTTGTATTCAGCCATTTGGGCGCCACCATCACCGGAAGTTTTTCCACCAGGTCCCTGATGATTTCAAAGGAGGCGCTTCCCGATCCCACAATAATCGCCGCCTTGAGGGTAGTCAGGTGATAACTCCCCTGACCCAGGATTTCTTCCACGTTTTTCCGGGAGTTCAAATGACGGGAAAGCTCTTCATTATTGACAATACCTCCAAGGTATATGACCTGTTTTACCCCAATCTGGCTTAACTGGTCCCTGAAATTTTCCGCCGACCGTTTTTCCATCTCTTCAAAGGGACCGGTGGTTGTTGACATGGAATGAATCAGGTAATAGGCGGCATCAAACCCCGGCAGAATTTCACCCAGGGTGGATGGTTTTAAAAAATCAACCTCGATGGCAGAAATCCGGCTGTGTGGATACCGCGAAATGTCAAATCTTTTCAGGTCCCTGACACAGCATACCACCTCATGTCCTTCCGCCAGCAGCCGGGGGAGAAGCCGCTTGGCAATGTAGCCGGTAGCTCCGGTTAATAAAATTTTCATACAAAACAGGTTAAAGGGTCAATCCTCCAAATCCGGCTCAAAGAAAACCCACTGGATATCGGGATGCTCTTTCTTAAGGTACGCTTCACAGCGGTTGATCGACTCGACCAACTGTTTCGCCGTAACAGGGGAACTCATTTTGGCCTTCACCGCCACCATGATCTTTGGTCCCAACTGAAGGGTAATCAGATTAAGCACCGATTCGATTTCGGGTCTCGCCTCCAATAATTTTTGGATCTGTTCACGGGTTTCATCATCCGAACTCTGCCCGATCAGCAAACTTTTTACCTTCAATGCCAGGAAAAAGGAGATGATGATCAGCAAAATGCCGATCCCGATGCTTCCGAAAGCGTCGAAAACGGGATTTCCGGTGATTACGGAGAGGACCACCGCAATCAGGGCAAAGGTGAGTCCCAGTAACGCCGCGGTATCTTCACCGAGTACGACGATTAATTCACTCTGGCGGCTGGTTTTCACCCATTTCCACAACGACATGTTGTGTTTCACTTTCCTGATCTGGGTCAGACACCCAAACAGGGAGGCGGCTTCGAGCACCAGGCTGACCGCCAGCACCACAATGGCAATCATGGGACTTCTCAAACCCTCGTGTGAACTCACCTTATGGATTCCCTCGTAAATCGAGAACAGCCCTCCCATGCTGAACAAGATCAGGGCGACGATGAACGACCAGAAGTAAATTTCTTTCCCATATCCCAGGGGATGCTCCGGGTCGGGACCTTTTTTCGAAGCCTTCAACCCGAAAAAGAGAAGTCCCTGGTTCCCGCAGTCGGCATAGGAGTGAATGGCTTCGGCCAACATCGCCCCGGAACCGGTGACAATGGCAGCTGCCGTTTTGGTAATGGCAATCCCCAGATTGGCCAGCAGGGCAAATAAAATCGACTTTACTGAAGAATCCTGGTGTGACATGGAATGTGATTTACAGGGTTTCAAACGAAACAGAGAACAGTATCGAAACAATCAACCAAATTACACTTTTTTCTTTTGAAGAAGATGAGTTATGCAATTGTTTGAATCCGGGAAATTTCCTTTATTTGAGCGGATACCGGAATATGCTGCCGGGCAGGAGGGTCGACCTCCAAAATCGTGTAACCGTCACACTATCACCTATGCACAAATTAGCCGTCACCGCCCTGGGAGGCAATGCCCTTCTCCGGGAAAATGAAAAGGGAACCATCGAGGAACAGGAAGAGAATGCCGCCGAGACCATTGAAAACCTCATTTTTCTCATCAGGGAAGGGTATGACCTGGTCATCACCCATGGCAACGGCCCCCAGGTGGGAAACATCCTTATGCGCAACGATGCAGGGGAACAACTCTATGGCATCGCCCCCATGCCACTTGACATCTGTGTGGCCGATTCCCAGGGAGGGATCGGATACATGATCGAACGGATGCTCAGAAATGTGCTCAACAAGCACGGCATCCTCAAGAATGTAGTCACCCTGGTCAACATGGTGCTGGTCGATCCCGCTGATCCCGCCTTCAACAATCCGGTGAAGGGCATTGGCAAAATCTATCCCGAAGAAGAAGTTCGTAAACTGGAACATGGGAAAAAGTGGATATTCAAGCCTTCAGGGAAAAGTACCGGCGGATTTCGCAGAGTGGTCCCCTCCCCGCTTCCCCGGGATATTATGAATAAAGAAATCATCGGTTCCCTGGCCCGTGCCGGAAACATCGTCATCGCCACCGGTGGCGGAGGAATTCCCGTTTACTTCGATGAGAAGCAAAATGTCAGGACAGTGGATGCGGTCATTGACAAGGACATGGCATCTGCCCTCCTTGCTTCCCAGATCGGTGCCGATGAATTGTATATTCTCACCGACGTACCTTTTATATTTAAAGACTTCGGAAAACCCACCCAGGAAAAACTGGAATTCCTCGATTATGCAGATACAAGGAAATACCTCGAAGCCGGCACTTTCGGCGAAGGCTCCATGGCGCCCAAAATCAGGGCCTGCCTGCAATTCATTGAAAAGGGAGGCAAAAAAAGCGTGATTACCGAGGCCAAAAAACTGGAGGACAAACGCTACGGCTCCAAAATCACCATGTACTACGACTGATGCAAACAATCTGAAATCGTAAATCTCAAGTCTTAAGTCTTGAGTCTTAATTGTAAATACAGGAACATTAACTTTGTGGAAAAATCAAAAAAAAAACCGATATGGCTTTTAATCTTAAAAACCGCAATTTTTTAAAACTTCTGGATTTCACACCCCGTGAAATCGCCTTTTTACTGGAACTGGCTGCCGACCTGAAAAAGGCCAAATATGCCGGAACGGAGCAGCAGATGCTCAGGGGAAGGAATATAGCCCTGATCTTTGAAAAGACCTCCACCCGCACCCGTTGTGCCTTTGAGGTGGCGGCCTACGACCAGGGAGCTCATGTCACTTACCTGGGACCTTCGGGGTCACAGATCGGACAGAAGGAGTCGATGAAGGATACAGCCCGTGTCCTGGGGAGGATGTACGACGCCATCGAGTACCGGGGGTACGGACAGAAGATCGTGGAAGAACTGGCGGCCTATGCAGGTGTACCGGTTTGGAACGGGCTCACCGACGAGTTTCACCCCACGCAGATCCTTGCCGACTTCCTTACCATGCAGGAACATTCGGACAAACCGCTGTCGAAGGTCAGATTTTGTTACCTTGGTGATGCCCGCAACAACATGGGCAATTCACTGATGGTGGGAGCTGCCAAAATGGGTATGGATTTCAGAGCTGCTGCTCCGACGGCATGCCAGCCTGCCCCGGAGTTACAGCAGTCCTGCCGTGAGATTGCTTCCCTGACCGGAGGGAAAATCCTGATTACCGCCGATGTTGCGGAAGCTGTCAGGGATTGCGACTTCCTTTATACCGACGTATGGGTCTCCATGGGAGAACCCGACCACGTGTGGGCTGAAAGAATAGCCCTGCTGCAGCCTTACCAGGTGAACCGCAAAACCCTGGAAATCACCGGAAATCCCCGGTGCAAATTCCTCCACTGTCTGCCCGCATACCACAACCGCGAAACAAAAACGGGGGAACAGATTTTCCAGAAATTTGGCATCGAGGCCATGGAAGTCACCGATGAAGTGTTTGAAAGCGAAGCTTCTATCGTATGGGACGAAGCTGAAAACCGGATGCACACCATCAAGGCGGTCATGGTCGCCACACTGGCCTGAAAA
>CAYYJE010000001.1:6357-55426 GCA_964472165.1 uncultured Prolixibacteraceae bacterium
ACCTTCAATGATCCGGCGTACGGTCGGTGATCCTTTATAGGTAACCTTACCCACCCCTTCGATCTTCACATCGAGGAGGTCAGTGGCGTAAACACTTCCAAAACCGACACCTTCCACCCTGAAGGTCACCTCTTTGGCTGTCAACTCACGGGCATTGACATGTCCGGCGCCGGCGACCTTCACTGAAAGGGTGCCGGTAATTCCCGAGAGATCAAAGATGGCACCCCCGTTGCTCACCACCCCGATGGAACGGGCTTTCATCTTCATGTTAACTCTGGCTCCGCCTTCCACCAGGACCTTGAAATCATCCACCTCCACAAAACCATCGGTGACCAGCTTCATCCCTCCCTTGGCATGCAGAGCCTTTAATTCGCTGTACCCGATATGGAGTTCCACGCGGCTCAGGTTAAAATTGGGTTTACTGACTGAGATTTCCAGTGTCGAATTGCGTGTTTCCACAATCATGGCATCGTAAAGATCATCGGATGGGGCTACAACCCTCAGGTAAGGTTTCTCAGCCTGGTAGAGAAATACCTTAAAATTCCCTTCCACAAAAATCTTATTGAAACTTTCCACCGGAAATTCACGTGAATTTCCATCGGAATCCCTGACCGCGTTGGAAGCCATTGTTGCCACCGGAAGAAGGAGCAGAAAGATCATTAAATGTTTCATCTTTATTATTTATTTTCTGAGTCGCAAAGATAATGCCGCAACTTCGCAGTCCAAAGGCTTACCGGTGAACTGGTGAAATAGTCTGACCAAACTACCACAAAGCGCGATAAATGAACCAATCATGGCTTATACATGAGGCTATTGCCTTTCCGGAGATCAGGTAATGCTCATTTTGGCCTGTTCTCCGCACCCCGGGATGTTCGAAGCAATGAACGTACGTAGAAGAGAAAATAAAAAATCAGGACAAAAAGCACGATTGGTACCAGCAGATCGATCACCTTCAGATATTCGAAAAAAAAGAGCAGCCTGACAGCATATGCCATCGACATAAATATAAGCAGGAACATTGGAAGAATAAGCCGTTTTTCCTGTCGTTCCATGATGAACCAGGCCATGCCGATCCAGATTACTCCCAGGCTGATCAATCCGGCGCCTTCCGCATATTTGGGGATCACAAATTTGCTCACCCCATAAATCACGGGGATCAGGCCTGCCAGCATAAGTCCCCGGAGAAGACTCCGGAACAGTCTGTTCCTGCCATCGGAATTTTCAGGACAAGGGAATAAGGTGAACCTGCTTTCTGGGTCCTCAAATTCCGGAGACTCCAACTCTTCTTCACTTCGGATAATCCCCCTTCGGAGAGCCTCCCGTACCGCTTCGTCTGCAGCTTCCTTCTGGTAGTGCTTCCTCTTTTTCAACACAGTTACCAGTTCATCGCGCGACAAAGATCTGATTTTTGAACCCATATAGCCCGGTGAACCTTCGGGATCCATTTCCTCCATAGCCGTTTTTTTTGACAAGGCCGAATTTAAGAACATTTTCTATTTTTGGCTGTTGTTTTATACATATAAAAACTTTTAACTATGTACAATTTTGAATATAAGAATCCGGCAAAGGTTATTTTCGGAAAGGGGACAATTTCCAGACTTACCGCGGAAATTCCTGCCAATGAAAGAATTCTGCTTATATACGGAGGGGGGAGTATCTTTAAAAACGGGGTGTATGACCAGGTAAAAAAGGCATTGGAAGGTTTTGACGTGGTTGAATTCGGGGGTATCGAAGCCAATCCCACTTATGAGACCTGCATGAAAGCAGTGGAAGTGGTCAGGAGAGAAAAGACCGGCTTTTTGCTGGCCGTAGGGGGCGGCTCCGTAATCGACGGCACCAAGTTTATCGCTGCTGCAGCGCTTTACGAAAACGGAGATCCCTGGGATATCCTGTCCGGGAAAGATAAAAATCCGGTAACCAGGGCATTGCCGGTCGGAACGGTTCTGACACTTCCGGCCACTGGTTCCGAGATGAATGGAAATTCTGTGGTCAGCAGGGTCAGCACCCAGGAAAAGATGTCGTTCGGCTCTTCTGCCGTCATCCCCTGTTTTTCCATCCTTGATCCCGAAACGGTATTCTCGCTTCCTGACCGCCAGGTGGCAAACGGAGTGGTCGATGCATTTGTCCATGTCATGGAGCAATATCTGACTTACCCGGTAAACTCCCCCTTACAGGACCGTATGGCCGAAGGCATCCTTCATACCCTGATTGAGGAAGGGCCGAAGATCCTCCGTAACAGAAGAGATTACGAAGCAGCCGCCAACTTTATGTGGAGTGCCACCATGGCCCTGAACGGGCTGATCGGGCAGGGAGTTCCCCAGGACTGGGCTACCCACGGCATCGGCCACGAACTCACCGCGTTCCACGGAATTGACCATGCCTGCACCCTGGCAATTGTCCTTCCCGGCGTGATGAATATCCGCAGAAAAGAGAAGGAAGCAAAAATCCTCCAGTATGGCGAACGGATCTGGGGAATCACTGAAGGAACCACCGGAGAGAAAATCGACAAGGCAATTGCACGTACCATCGAATTCTTTGAACAGATGGGAACCCCCACCACCCTCTCCTGGTATGGAGTCACCGACTCGACCATCGACAAAATCGAAAAAAGATTTGCTTCAAGGAATACCCTTCTGGGAGAAAAAAGAGACATCGACAGCACGGTAACCCGTGCGATACTGCGCGACAGGCTTTAAATCCGTCAGTCGGGAAACAGGGGAACCGGTAGTTCAGCTACCGGTTCTTTTTTATATAACCGGATACAAGGGCATTGTAGGCTTCTCCCAGTTGGTCTACCTCCGGACGGCCAATGGGGAAAATCAGGTCATCCACCCTCCGTATGGGCAGCACCTTTGGGGAAGTCCCCGTAAGGAAAGCTGCCTCCATATTCTCCAGGTCAGAAATAACCACACTTCGGGTAACCAGCTTCCACCCCCACTCCCTGATTAATTCCATCGCCTTCTGCCGGGTGATACCCGGTAGGACCTCCTCGTCGGGAGAAGTATAAAAAACCCCCTCCCTGATGAAAAAGAGGTTGGAGCGGCTTCCTTCGGTAATACAACCATCGCGGTTCACCAGCAAAATCTCATACAGACCCAGCTCACGGATCATTCTGTCAGCCGCCGCCCTCACTTCCACCTGAACGACCTTGGCATTCGGGTCACTTCTTTCTGCATGCAAAACTCCGCAATCCACACCAAGGAGATACTCCTTCATCCCGGGATAGTGGTGGGGAATAAAACAGGCCTGAAATTTCTCGGCCGGTCTGAAAGCCCACGAAAACCGGATATTCCCCTCATCTGCACCATTTACTTCGATTAGTTTCCTGAGCATCTGATGGATTTGCTCCATTCTCAGGGGAATTTCCAGGTGCAGCAACCATGCTGAATGATAAAACCGCTTCAGGTGGTCCTCAAGAAACAGGGGAACACGCTCCATGACCCTGACCACCTCATAGATCTCAATTCCCCAGGGTGACCTGAAATCCTTGATCTCCCTGACGGCATCGTCCTCGATAAAAAACTTGTGCAACAACATATCTGTTCTGTTAATGGAAAGCCAGGGGTTTGAGGAACCCTACGCTATCACTTTTTTCATTTGCAATTTGAGGCCGGCTCATCGTTCTCTTTTGCAACCTTTCGGGTTCCCGGGTCAATTACTGAACTTCCTCTGAGATTTGCAGGCTCCAATACCCGCAGCCAGCTTCATGAGCAGATCACAAATTTAAACATTATACCCCGTATATTAACAAAATCCGCATGGAAAGACTTGGATTGTCACCTGTCAGGTCACTGGAGGAGAGCTGCCGTATTATGGGAACCTTCCAACTCCTCCGGGGAAACTGCGCAAAACCTTGATTTTTTTCGTAATTTCACACCGGGTACAGCATAATCCCCGGGAGTATTGTCAGTTGAGTACTGTAACAATCATAAAAACCAACAGGATGATGTCCACATATAAAAAGAATCTGTTGCTGTCACTTTACCTGCCTTTCACAGTGAAAGTGTGCGGAAAGTTTTACTTTTAAAACCTGAACCCTTGAAGCACAATAGATATACCCTGATTCTGATTTTTGCCGCAGCTGTCTGGTTTGTGGCCCCATTTCCGGCTTTTTCCCAGGGGAATACATTCAGTTTTGAATATCTCTCCCAGGAGGATGGACTGTCCAACAACCAGGTACACACCATTTTTCAGGACCGACGGGGTTTCATGTGGTTTGGGACCAGTCAGGGCATCAGCCGTTTCGACGGGTACCGTTTTACCCGGTTTGTCAGCAGGCCGGATGATACCACCACACTTTCCGGAAACCTGGTCAGGGTAATTTGTGAAGATTCCGGCGGGAATCTGTATGCAGGGACCGAAAACGGAGGGCTTAACCTTTTCGACCGTGAAAAGGAAGTCTTTATCCCGGCTTTCCGGCAGTACAATGAAGCTGTGCGGGAACACATTTCAGTCAACGAAATCAGGGAGGATGAACAACAACGCCTCTGGATCGGGACCGACAACGGGATTATGCGGTACATCCCCGGCAAAGAACCTGTCAGACTCTATCCGCGGATGAAGCCGGAAAGCCGCTCTTTTGACAATGCATACGTCAGGACTATGACATTCGGAGAGCATGGTAAACTATGGATGGGAACCAATTCCGGGGTGTTTTTTCTGGACACTGCCACGATGGAGGTTACATCCTATCCGCTTCCCGTTCCCCCTTCCCTGAACGAAGAGGTATGGTGCATGTTCACCGGCACCGACGGCAAAATCTGGATTGGCACTTACGACAACGGGATTTTCATTCTGGACAGGGAAGGCAATCCCGTCAATCATTTTTACCCCGACCCGGCCAATCCCAGAAGTCGCACTGTCAGGGCTATTGCGCGCGATAAGAAGGGGGACTACTGGATAGGTACGCGTGGCGGAATGTATATTTACAATCCTGCGACAGGGATCACAGGATATTATGCCCACGACGAAAGGGAGGCCCGCAGTCTTTCAGGAAATTCTGTCCTTGACATCTACCACGACCGGCACGGGGATACCTGGATCGGCACCCGCACCGGCATTAATTTTCTGGTGCACAGCAAACAGCAGTTCCGGAATTTCAGGGCTATGCCCCACGACAGGCAGTATCTCAACAGCAATGAAATATGGGCTTTCCATCCGGGTACCGATGGAAAAATATGGATTGGAACCGAAGATGGAGGAGTCAATATCTACGATCCTGTAACCCAGACTTTCGACTACCTTATCCATATTCCCGGAAATCCATCCACCCTATCTTCCAACTGTATCAAATGCTTTCTGGAGGATGGCGCAGGGCACCTGATGATTGGCACCTTCAGGGGTGGCATCAACCTGCTGGACCACCAATCAGGCAGAATTACCCATCTGAGAAATATCCCAGGGGATGAGAACTCCCTCTCGGACAACAGGGTGTGGTGTCTATTCCGGGATAGCAAAGGCCGGATCTGGACCGGGACTTCATCCGGAATGGACCGGTATGATCCATCGACCCGCAAGTTCACCCGTTTCCGGGAACTCGGTCCCAATATCCAGGTGAACTGGATCGACGAAGACCACGACGGGAATCTCTGGATTGGGGCGCGTGACTCCCTGGTCATTTACAACCCGCTCACCCACCGTTTTATCCGCCATGTTGAAAATTCGAGGGATTTTATACAAGATTCTTCAGGCCGCATCTGGATCGCCACCCTCACCCGGGGTATCGCGCTTTATTCCGCCGAAAAGGGGGCCCTCAAATATTTCTCTGAGGCCGAAGGACTGGCCAACAACCAGGCAATCAGTATTCTCGAAGACAACAACCGTTTCCTATGGATCGGCACCACCAACGGTCTTTCGCGCTTTAATCCCGAAACCGGCTACCTGCAAACCTTCTCCGGAAAAGACGGATTACAGAACAGCCAGTTTAACTACGGAGCGGCATTGAAAACAACCAGCGGTGAGCTTCTCTTCGGAGGAATTTCCGGTTTTAACATATTCGACCCTCAGCAGGTAATTGCCAATGAATCCGGCGCCCCCATGGTTTTAACCGATCTCAGGATTTTCAACAAGAGTGTGGAAATCGGAACAGGTAAAAAACCGGTTCTCACAAAAAGCATCACAGAAACCGAAGAAATCGTGCTTCCCTTTAAGCAAAATGTGATCACCATCGAATTTGCAGCGCTGAACTACATCAATTCCCAGAGCAACCTCTATTCCTATTTTCTGGAAGGATTTGACAAAAGCTGGACCGACCCGTCGGTCAACCGGGCTGCCACCTACACCAACCTCGATCCAGGAGAGTATGTCTTCAGGGTGAAAAGCGTGATCCCGGGAGTTCCCGACGCCGGAAACGACATTGCTTTAACTATTAAAATATTGCCTCCTTTCTGGAAGACATGGCTTTTCAAATTTCTTACCTTTCTTTTTATCGCTGCCCTGATATACTTCCTGATTCACTTCATGCTCAACCGTGAAAAACTTAAAAATGACCTGGCTTTTGAAAAGGTGAAAGCCAGGAAATTGCATGAACTGGACATGCTCAAACTACGCTTTTTTACCAACATTTCACATGAAATCAGAACACCCCTGACCCTGATCCTGGGACCGCTGGAAAAGATGATCAACGGGAAAGTCCCCGTGAATGAGATGCACTCCCTGCTGGAGATCATGCACAGGAATGCCAGGCAATTGAATCTCCTGATTAACCAGATCCTCGATTTCCGCAAACTTGAAACGGGCAATCTTAAACTTGAACCTGAAAACGGGGAACTCGTGGGTTTTGTCCAGGGAATTGCGGCACAGTTCGACCACCTTGCCCGGGAAAAGGAGATCTCTTTCAGCTTAAACACTTTGTCCAACAAAATCTTCTGCAAATTCGATCCCGACAAGTTAGAAAAGATAGTGACAAACCTGCTGTCGAACGCTTTCAAATTTACCGGTAAACAGGGAAAGATCACACTCTACCTTTCTCTCTCCTTTGACAATTCAGGAAATCCCGCAGACCCCGGCAAGGTGGGGAGCCACTATATTGAACTGGCTGTTAAAGACACTGGCCAGGGGATCCCGGCTTCGCAACTTGACAAGATTTTCATCCGGTTTTTTCAGTCAGGAGAAAAAAACGACCATCCCGGCACAGGAATTGGGCTGGCCCTAGTCAAGGAACTGGTAAGCCTTCATAAAGGAACGGTCACCGTGACCAGCAAATCCGGACATGGTTCGAAATTTACGATCAGGCTTCCCCTGTGGGAGGCGGATCCGGGATATGGGACAGAAAGCGCTGAAGTTCAGTCGGGTGATGCAGCAGCGATGAATCCGGATTATTACGGCAATTACCAGGAGAAGATCATGCTTATTGTGGAAGACAATGCGGATGTGAGGCTCTTCATCCGGAATCATTTTGAGCAGGTTTACAAAGTGGTAGAAGCTGCCGATGGGTTTGACGGATGGGAAATGGCCTTGAAAACCATACCCGACATTGTGCTCTGCGATGTGCTGATGCCGCGTATCGATGGTTACGAGTTGCTGAAACGAATTAAAAATGACGAAAGGACTTCTCATATTCCCGTTATTCTCCTCACTGCCCTTGCATCCAGGGAACATGAACTTACGGGATTAACCGTCGGTGCCGATGATTATATCACCAAACCATTCGACCTTGCTATTTTACAGACAAAAATCGAAAATATCCTTTCTATCCGTAAATCACTGAAAGAGAAGTATTCCGGAGAAATGTTCCTACAGCCCAAAAATGTACTGATCAGCCTGCCTGATGAAAGATTCCTGAAAAAAGTAATCGAAATTGTTGAAAACAACATCGGAGACCCTGACTTCGACATTGAAAAATTTGCATCGGAGGCAGGGGTAAGCCGGATGCAGTTGTATCGCAAACTGAGTGCCCTTACCGATATGACTGTGAAGGAATTTGTAAGGGACATCAGGATGAAGAGGGCTGCGCAATTGCTCCGGCAAAAAAACATGAACATTTCGGAGATTGCCTGGGGCACCGGTTTCCGCGACCTCTCCCACTTCAGAAAATGCTTCCGGCAAAAATTCGGCATGAGTGCATCGGAATATGCCGGACTGGAAAACGGAGAAGAGTAGTTGGGAAGAATTTACCCGCATTTTGGGAATTTCAGCCTGCAGAGAAGAGATTTGACCCGCCCTTTGGGAATCCTGTCCCCATATGAAAGGTTCCCTTTCCCTAACTTTGTCAGAAACTTAAAAACCGGGAGCTGATGGAGAATAAACCCAGGGAGATACGAAAGCTTTCAATTTGGATTTTCATAATTTCAGCGGTGATCCTTTTGTCGCTGGTTGCCCTGATCTTTTTATCCCTTTGATTTTTACGGAATCTAAAATCCATTCTGATAACCTATAACATTCCCGCTATGATAAAGCACATACCCTCATTTCAATCCTCTTTGGCGGCAGCCCTTCTGGCTGTTGTTCTGTTTCCCTTTACTGCAGCATCGGTCTGTAAAAAAAGGCTCGCGGGAACAGGACTGGAAATGGCTGTCCGTATGGCTGAATCCGAAATGAAACATTTCCCTGATATCCTTGGGGTTGACTACAACAACCGTCCGGTGTGGAACTACACCCAGGGGCTGATTGCCCAGTCGATGCTGGGCGTTTATCAATTCCACCGCGACAAGGCTTTTTATGATTATGCCCGGAGTTATGCGGACCAGATGATTGATGAACAAGGAAACATCAAGGGTTACAAACCCGAAGAATACAATATTGACCGGCTTAATTCAGGAAAATTCCTCTTTGACCTTTACCACGAAACACGCGATGAACGCTATAAAAAAGCGTTATTCCACCTGAGGGAACAGTTAAAAACGCACCCCCGCACTTCAGAAGGGGGATTCTGGCACAAGAAGATTTACACCCACCAGATGTGGCTCGACGGTTTATACATGGGAGCTCCCTTTTACGCCCGTTTTGCCCTTGATTTCAACGAACCTGCTGCCTTCAACGATGTCATTGACCAGTTCTCAATCGTCCACAGTCACACCTATGATACCCCGGCAGGTCTCAACTACCATGGATGGGATGAAAGCAGGGAACAGAAATGGGCAAATCCCGGAACAGGATGCTCCCCCCACTTCTGGGGCCGGGCGATGGGCTGGTATGCCATGGCCCTGGTCGACGTACTGGATTTTATACCTGCCGACCACCCGCGCCGGGGTGAAATTCTCTCCATCCTGAACCAGGTAGCCGCCGGGATAAAAAAACACCAGGATAAAAAGAGCGGTTTGTGGTACCAGGTTCTTGACCTCGGAGGACGCGAGGGAAACTACCTTGAAGCCACTGCCTCCTCCATGTTCACCTATGCCCTGCTGAAGGCGGTACGCAAAGGGTATCTTCCAGTAAAATACAAAAAGACAGGTATCAGTGGCTATCAGGGTATCGTGAAGAATCTCATCAAAGAAAACAGCGACGGGACCATCAGCCTCACCCGGTGCTGCGCAGTGGCAGGACTTGGAGGAAATCCTTACCGCGATGGCTCTTATGAATATTATATCGGTGAACCGGTCCGCGACAACGATCCCAAAGGAGTGGGGCCGTTCATTTTAGCCTCCCTGGAAATAAACTTGCTTAAATAAATCATTAATCATCAAATCTATGACAAAATTATCGATTTATCTGATCCAGAAGAGTCTACGTCCTGCAGGAACTTATTTTCTGCTTGCAGGGTTGTTTCTTTTTCTGACGAGTGGAGTGATAGCCCAGACCGTGCAGGTCAGCGGGAAAGTCACCACTGCCGGAACCGGGGAAGGAATTCCTGGGGCCAACGTGGTAGTCAAAGGAACGACTACCGGAACTATTACCAACGTGGACGGCAATTTCAGCCTCAACGTTCCCTCTCCCAATGCCACCCTGACGGTTACATTCATTGGTTATGCACCCCAGGAGATTCCGGTGCAGGGGAGAAGCAGCATAAACGTGGCACTGGAACCGACAGTAACCGAACTTGGAGAAGTTGTGGCCATCGGTTATGGAACCGTGCAGCGGAAAGATCTGACGGGTTCGGTAGCTTCTGTCAGCGGCGAATCCCTGGCTGCCATACCAGTTGCCACCGCCAATGAAGCCATTACCGGAAAACTTGCGGGTGTGCAGGTTTCCGCCACCGAAGGGTCACCCGATGCTGAAATCATCATCCGCGTCCGCGGAGGAGGGTCGATCACCGGCGACAATTCTCCTTTATTCATTGTAGATGGCTTCCCGGTGGGTTCTATCTCCGACATTTCCCCTTCCGACATTGAATCGATTGACGTGCTGAAAGATGCTTCATCCACGGCAATTTACGGTTCGCGCGGAGCAAACGGAGTTATCATTGTCACCACTAAAAAGGGGAAAGAAGGGAAATTAAGGGTGAATTACAATGCCTATACCAGTTTGAAAAAACTGGCCAACAAACTGGAAGTACTTTCCCCGTACGACTTTGTGGAATGGCAGTATGAAAGGGCTTTGCTTGCTGACGAAGAAGACAAATACAACAACATGTACGGAAACTACCAGGATATGGATTTGTACAGGGATGTCCGGGGAAACGACTGGCAGGAACAGGTTTTTGGGCGTCAGGGCACTACCTTTAACCACAACATCTCCCTGACCGGAGGCACCGACAAAACCAACTATTCGTTCAGTTACAGCCATATCAATGACAATGCCATCATGCAGATGTCTGGATTTAAACGGGATAATGTGACATTTAAACTGACCAACAAGCCTGTCAAAAGGATCACGCTCGACTTTTCGGCACGATTTGCCAATACCCGGATTGAAGGAGGTGGCGCCAATGAACAGAATGAAGTCTCCTCAGCCGACTCCCGACTGAAATACGCCATGATATTTCCGCCCTTCCCGGTACCCGGATTGACCGATACCGATGAAACCGACCAGAGTTTCTTTCTCTATCATCCTTTGGTTGCACTGGCCGACAATGACCGCCTCCAAAAAAGGGTGACCTATAATCTGGGAGGAAGTGTAGCCTGGGAAATTTTCGACAACCTCAAGCTGAAATCAGAAATAGGTTTTGACGACTACCGGAACAACGACGACCGTTTTTACGGAACAACAACCTACTATGTGAAAAATAAACCTTCGGGGGAAAACCAGGGTAAGCCTGCCATCATTTTCCTGAAAACAATGCGGGAGGTGATCCGCAATACCAATACCCTCTCATATGATTTTAAGAAGCTGTTACCCGACGAACACAAAGTCAACATTTTACTGGGTCAGGAGTATATTACCGGGACACAGGAGGACCATGAAACCACGGTGCATGGTTTCCCTTCCACTTTCGATTTTCAGGATGCCACGAAATTGTCGGCACAGGGTGCAGCCAACTCAATTGACAACTATCTGTACCCTGACAATAAGCTGCTTTCCTTTTTCGGCCGGTTGAACTATGATTTTAAAAGCAGGTATCTGTTCAGCGGGACTTTCAGGGCTGACGGCTCCTCCAAATTTTCAGAAGGCAACAAATGGGGTTATTTTCCATCGGCTGCCTTTGCCTGGCGTATTTCTGAAGAACAGTTTATGGAATCAACCAGAAATTGGCTCGACGATCTGAAATTACGCCTCAGCTATGGTACGGCCGGGAATAACAATATTCCCCCGGGTCAAATGGCCCAGACCCTTGAAGTGCGGGCAACCACCTGGGTGAACCGGTTCAACAGTTTCTGGGCTGGTACAACCACCATGGCCAATCCCGACCTGAAATGGGAAACCACGGTTACCAGGAATGTGGGTTTGGATTTCACCATGTTGGGAGGCAGGGTTTCGGCCAGTCTGGAAGGATACATCAACAATACGAAAGATCTGTTAATAAAATTCCCCACACCCGGCACCGGATACAACGACCAGTACCGCAACATGGGCGAAACCCGGAACAGGGGCATTGAAGCCACTGCAAACTGGATTGCAGTTAATAATCCCAATTTCGGTTTGACCATTGCCGCCAACATCGGATTCAACCACAATGAAATTCTGTCACTTGGCGCCATGGAGAATTTTTCAGCCACATCGGGATGGGCGTCCACAGAAATCGGCGCCGACTACTGGATTGAAGAGGGTGGATCTGTTGGCCAAATGTATGGATATAAAAATGGAGGACGTTACGAAGTTTCCGATTTTGCAGGATACATCGATGGGAAATGGGTTCTTAAGGAAGGTGTTCCGAACAGTGAGCCGGTAGTTGGCACCCTCAGGCCCGGCTCTTTAAAACTACTTAACACCACCAAATCTGACAGCATTTATGTCAATAGCTCCGACAAAACCATTATCGGGGACGCCAACCCACTGCATACCGGGGGATTAACCCTCAACGCCCGGGTATATGGTTTTGATTTGTCTGCAGCCTTCAACTGGAGCTATGGGAATGACATTTACAATGCCAACAAGGTGGAATTTACTTCCACCAGCAAGTACCATTCGCGAAACATGATTTCCATGATGGCTGACGGAAACCGGTGGACCAATCTGAAAGAAGACGGAACCCTCAGCAACGATCCCACGGAACTGAGCGCCATGAATACGGGCACTACCCTGTGGTCACCCTTCATGTCAAGGTACGTTTTTACCGACTGGGCCGTGGAGGATGGTTCATTTCTGCGGTTGAACACCCTTACGCTGGGGTATTCCCTTCCCGCAGAATGGGTCAGCAAAATCAATGTCCAGACCCTCAGGTTTTATGTGAGCGGGTACAATGTCCACTGCTGGACCAATTACAGTGGATTCGATCCTGAAGTTTCGACACGTCGGAACACTCCTCTGACTCCTGGTGTGGATTACTCGGCCTATCCCAAAAGCCGCTCTGTCGTGTTTGGTCTGAATCTGAGTTTCTAATCCTGTAAACAAGAATACAATGAAAAAGATATTAATAAGCCTTTTGAGCGTTTTTTCACTGGCCATCCTGTTAAATTCGTGTGAAGATGTGCTGGATGCTCCCACCAAATCGTCACTCGATGAATCCGTCATTTTTTCAAATGCCAGTCTGGCCGAAGGCGCTGTAGCAGGCATCATCCAATCATTTTGCGAAACCAACTCCTACCGGGGAAGATACCTGGTTTTCTACGGTGTCAATACCGATTGTGAGGTGTACAATTCTCTCAGGGCTACCACTGATGACAAGGCAAAATTGTCGAATTACAATACCAACGTCAACAACAGCCAGATGAATACCGACAACAACGCCTGGGCCAAGTTTTACGAAGGCATTGAACGTGCCAACATTGCCATCCGCGGTTTGCGCACATATGGGAACGTGGCCGTCAACAGGGAACTGGCCCAGATCCTGGGCGAGGTACTCACCTTAAGGGCTGTGGTATACAGCGACCTTCTCAAGGGCTGGGGAGATGTACCTGCCCGTTTTGAACCTGTCAACTCCGAGACCGTTTATCTTCCCCGGACTGACCGCGATGTCATATACAAACAATTACTTGCCGACCTTGAAGAAGCTGCGGAGCTTGTAGCCTGGCCCGGTGAAACTGCCGCTACCCGCTCAACCGAAAGGGTGAACAAAGCATTTGTAAAAGGGTTAAGGGCACGTCTGGCGCTTGCTGCAGGCGGCTATTCCCAGCGAAATGACGGAAGTGTCCGTCGAAGTACCGATCCCGACCTGGCACCCGACAAGATGTACGCCATCGCAAAAAAAGAGTGTCTCGATGTAATCAACAGCGGGAAATGCCATTTACAGAGCTTTGAAGGGGTATTCAGGGCATTTCATAAAGAACAATACGTGACCGGCCAGGAGATTCTCTGGGAGATCCCTTTCAGCGAAGGCAGGGGTCGTGTGATCTTTGACCTGGGCGTCAGACACACCAATACGGATAAGTATACCGGACAAAACAAAGGCGGAACGAATGGACCGAATCCCATCATGTTTTATGAATACGACAGGGAGGATGTCCGTCGCGACGTGACCTGTATTCCATATGAATGGACCGGCGGAGTTCAGGTGCCCACCAATGCGGGAAGATGGATGTTCGGAAAATACCGCTATGAATGGCTTTTCCAGGAAGCAGGCAGAAGGGTCACAAGTACCAACGACGATGGGTTAAACTGGCTTTACATGCGCTACTCCGACATTCTGCTGATGGCTGCCGAAGCCGTCAACGAACTCGACGGACCGGCTGCCGCCGCACCTTATCTGCGGGAAGTTCGTTCAAGGGCTTTCCCGGGAAACACGGCAAAAGTCAATGCCTTCATGACATCGGCTACCGCTTCAAAAACAGCCTTATTTAATGCCATCGTGGATGAAAGGGCGCTCGAATTTACAGGGGAGATGCTGCGGAAAAGCGATCTTATCCGTTGGAATTTACTCGGCACCAAACTCAATGAAGCCAAAACCAAACTCCAGCAATTTGAAAACCGCACGGGTAAATATGCCGCTCTGCCAGCCAAAATCTACTACAAAACTGCAGCAGACGGAGAAACGGTGGAGATTTACGGGTTGAATTACGGGGATACGGATGCCATCGGAGCCAGTCTGGGTTACCCCTCCAACAAAGCATGGGCAATTACCTCCACGGGTGAAACCAGTACATTCTGGGATGCGCTGTTTCTCAGAAATCCTGATCAACAGCAGTTTTGGCCGGTCTGGCAGGTTTTCATCGACACCAGCAACGGCAAACTGAACAATGATGGTTTTAATTTTTAAGAATAAAAAACCTATAAAACACTAAATATGAAAAAATTAATTATAAGGCTCAGCTATCTGGCAAGCCTCACTGTGGCCATTTTCGTGGCGGGGTGTGCCGACGAAATTGCTCCGGAGATTACCTCACTTGAAGTGAGCCGTCTTTTTTCCCCGGTTGAACTGAAAGCTACGGTGATCAATAAAACTTCGGTAAGACTCCTGTGGAACCCTGTCAAAAACGCCAAAACCTACACCATCGAATTTTTCGAAAACGGGATGGAAGATTTCACAGGAACACCCACCAAAACCATGTCTGACGTAACTATCGGTCAGTTACCCCTTACAATCGCGGGTTTCGGGGGTGAAACCGACTATTCGGTACGGGTGAAAGCAGTCGGAGAAAATATCACTGACTCCAAATGGATCAGCACCACCTTCAAAACAGATCCCGAGCAGATCTTCTACGAAGTAAAACCGGAGGAGATCACCCATAATTCCGTGATTCTGCGGTGGCCTGCCGGAGAAAACGCCACCACAATTGTGCTGACACCCGGGAACATATCCCATCCGGTCACTGCGGGTGAAATTTCTGCAGGTTCAGCATCGGTAACCGGTTTGACAAGCGAAGTCACTTATACGGCAAAACTGATGAATGGAACCAAAACCCGTGGAACTGCCACTTTTTCCACCCTGATCGATTTGGGTGGAGCCATCCAGGTAAATCCCGGCGACGATCTCAAGGCAATTCTGGAAGCTGCCAATGCGAACGATGTCTTTGCGCTGATGCCCGGAAATTACCCCACACAGGATATCAATATCACCAAAACCGTGGGCATTAAAGGTGCAAGGCCATACGACAAACCAGTCCTGACCGGTACCATATTTTATCTGAAGGACGGAGCCGGCCTCAGCCTGAAAGATCTGGTCCTCGACGGTACAGGGTCTCCTTCGGGCAACCAGATGGTGATTTACAGCACTGCCCTGCCAGGAGGGACTTACGACAATTTCACCCTGGAAGATTGTGTAATTAAAAATTATACCAAGGGCACAATGTACGTAAATGTGGCAGCATTGATTGAATCGGTTACCATCAAAAACTGCATCTATTACAATATTGAATGCAACGGTGGAGATTTCATTGACTTCCGGAACGGGATAGCCAAAACATTCACCTATACCGGGAATACGGCTTACAACAGTGCATTGTCGAGGGACTTTTTCAGGATGGATGCAGGCGGATCAACCAATTTCCCGGGCACAACCAGTATCATCAATATCAGCAACAACACCTTCAACAAGGTTTGTGACGGTACTTCCAGGCGTCTGCTCTATATCAGACTGGCATTGAACCAGATCACCTTCAACAAAAATATCCTTGCGAACACCCTGGGATACTATAGCAATCAGTCGGCCACCACTATAACGGCGATGAGCAACAACAATTACTTTAATGCGCCCAACTTCACCGCCAGCACAACCTCAGGAGCCAAAAACGACACCGGCACGTATACCACACTTGATCCCGGATTTGTAAATCCTGATCAGGGAAATTTCAAGGTATCCAACACAACCCTGATAGAAAACAACATCGGGGACCCGCGTTGGCTCAAATAACCGTTCACCATTTGTCAGGGCATGCAGGGGAAGCACCGTCTTTCCCTGCATAACAGCCCTGTTTGACCTGTCCCGGTCGTTCTGAATCCCAAAGGGTTGGAAACCCTGTGCGCTTGGTCTCTTTTCTTTGTGCTCATTGTGGTTAAATTAAGGTATATGTCTAAAAAACTGATCATTATAATTCACTTTCTCCTTTTGGGTTTTGTAACCCGGTCCCAGCCCCTGGCCTTCCCCGGGGCAGAGGGCGGTGGAAAGTTCACCTGGGGAGGCCGGGGAGGGAAAGTGTTGTTTGTTGACAATCTCAATGACAAAGGACCCGGCAGCCTGCGTAAGGCTGTGGAAGCCCGCGGAGCCCGCACCATCCTCTTCCGTGTTTCAGGGATCATCGAACTGGAAAAGCCCATTTATATCAAGAACGACAGTATCACCATTGCCGGGCAATCGGCTCCCGGCGACGGCATTTGCCTGAAGAATTACGGCATCCGGGTGGAGGCCAATCAGGTGATTATCCGGTATATCAGGGTCAGACCAGGGGACTCCTCCGGAGAAGAGCAGGATGCGATAATGGCAATCCGCCAGAACAATCTTATCATCGACCATTGCAGCTTCAGCTGGTCAAACGATGAAACGGCCTCTTTCTATGACAATACCCACTTCACCATGCAGTGGTGCATCATCAGCGAAAGTCTGAATAAGTCGGTCCACACCAAGGGGGAGCACGGATATGGCGGCATATGGGGCGGAAATAACGCTTCCTTCCACCACAACCTGTTATCAGACCACACCAGCCGTAATCCCCGCTTCTGCGGTTCACGCTATACCAACGACCCGGAAAAGGAAAAAGTTGATTTCCGCAACAATGTCATTTACAACTGGGGCAACAACTCAGTATACGGCGGAGAGGAGGGCTTTTACAATATGGTGAACAACTATTACAAGCCCGGACCTGCCACCGGAAAAAGCTCCGCAGGAAGAATTCTGAACCTGACCCTCAGTTTCTTCGATCCCCGGTATAATACGGATACCCTGGGTGCAGGCAGGTTTTACATAAAAGGGAATAATATGGACGGAAACCGGAAAGTGAGCTGCCACAACTGGAAATACGGGGTACAGGGAGAAGGAGTAACAAAAGCGATCAAAGCAAATGCCCGGCTCAGAAAACCCGTGACACACACCCCGGTAAAAACGCAAAAAGCCACCGCTGCATACCGCGATGTGCTGCGACATGCAGGCGCCAGCCTTTCAAGGGATGCCGCCGACATCCGGATTATTGAAGAAACCCGGAGCGGAGTGGAAAAATACGGCGAAACTTTCCGTGACGGACAAAAAGGCATCATCGACTCACCTGCCAGTGTCGGTGGGTGGCCGGAACTAAGGCAGGCAATCCCACCACCCGACAAGGACCACGACGGAATGCCGGATGAATGGGAACGACTTCAAAAACTGGACCCTGCCAACCCTGGTGACTCCATGGACTACACCCTTTCGGGAAGTTATACGAACCTGGAGGTGTACCTCAATTCCCTGTCAGGGGAACTTTAGTCTTTTTATGACACACTCATGTTTAATCCGCTGAAATATCTGATCCTTGTCTTTTCACTCTTTCTTGGAGCAGAAGGAGGGCTTGCACAAACCGCACTTCCTTCCTTTCCCGGAGCTGAAGGTTTCGGCAGGAACACCACTGGAGGCCGGGGCGGCAGAGTGATCTATGTAACCCACCTGAATGACGACAACAACCCGGGGTCGTTGCGCTACGCAGTCAGCCAGCCCGGACCAAGGATTATTCTTTTCAAAGTGTCAGGCACCATTCTCCTGAAAAGTGAACTGAAAATCACCCGCGACAGTGTGACCATCGCCGGACAGACAGCCCCGGGTGACGGAATTACCCTCCGTGACTTCAACGTTCTCCTGGATGCCGACAACGTGATTATCCGGTTCATCCGGTTCAGGATGGGTGATGTGACGAACCAGGAGAATGATGCCATCTGGGGCCGTGAACGTAAAAACATAATGATCGACCACTGCACCATGAGCTGGAGCACCGATGAATGCGCCTCGTTTTACGACAACGAAAATTTTACCCTGCAATGGTGCCTGCTTTCTGAAAGCCTCAGAAATTCTGTGCATGAAAAAGTTACGCATGGATACGGGGGGATTTGGGGTGGCCGGAAAGCCTCGTTCCACCACAATCTGCTGGCACATCACGACAGCAGGAACCCCCGTTTTTGCGGTAGCAGGTACTCCAATAAACCTGACCTGGAAATGGTAGATTTCAGGAACAACGTCATCTTTAACTGGGGAAGCAATACAGTTTACGGGGGAGAAGGAGGGAAATACAACATCATCCACAACTATTACAAGGCAGGTCCCGCATCCTCCAACAGGTCAAGGATCCTTCAACCCATGGCCGACGACGGGAAGAATGCGCAGCCCGCAGGAACCTTCGGAACATATTTCATTACAGGAAATCATGTATCTGAAAGTGCGGCAAACACCAGCAACAACTGGCTGGGAGTATCCCTCCACTCCTCTTTTGTCACCTACGCGCCGGGTATTGCCTTAACCCAGCTTAAATCAGAAAATGAATCAGGAAATCCGGAAGTCACAACCCATTCAGCTTTGACAGCATTTGGAAAGGTGGCTGAATTCGCGGGAGCCTGCCTTGTCAGGGATACCATCGACAAGCGGATTGTGAGGGAGGTGAATACAGGTGTTGTCACATTTTCCGACGGTGGCAACGGAAGCAAAAACGGACTTATAGATACACAATCGGCTGTAGGGGGTTGGCCTTTACTCCAATCCCTTCCCGCACCTGCCGACAGCGACAACGATGGCATGCCCGACAGCTGGGAAGATGCCCGGGGCCTTGATAAAAATTCACCAGCCGATGCTCAACTCACCACAGTTGACGGAAAATATCCCAATATTGAGGCTTACATTAACAGCCTGGTCTCCGTCCTCACTGAAAACCAGCTGAGAGATGGCATTTCCACAGCGGCCGGCACCCTTCCCCTGCTCAGGGAACCTTTGAAGATCAGTTATGACAGCCGATCGGCTAACCTTAAAATATTCCACACCTCAGAAATCACCCGGATAGACCTTTTTTCCGTTACAGGGACACTTATCCGGACCGAAGGGGTCAAAAATAAAGAGGCAACCCTGAATCTTTCAGAAGAACGTACCGGTGTCTATATCGTCAGGATCAGGGATGCCAAACAGAAATTCCATTCAGGGAAGTTCATTAAATACTGAGGTCAAGGTCGAGGAACACATTTTCGACTTGTTGATTGATTGATTTGCTGATTTGTTTAAAAATCGATGAATCGTCAAATTATTAAATCGTTAAATGGATTGAGGTTGAGGTCATGGATTGAATAACCATAACCTCCGGTGAAGCCGGAGAGAAGGTAACTGTGAAATGGAAATTAATAAGCGATGAAGCAAATACTTCTTATTGCAGCCTTTATGCTGGCAGCATCTACTACCCAAAGCCAACCCGGAGACAGGGTTTCCCGGGTGTGGGCGGCCGACAACGGCGACGGGACCTACAAAAATCCGGTGCTGCATGCCGACTATTCCGATCCCGATGTCATCAGGGTTGGAAATGACTATTACATGACGGCATCCTCCTTCAATTGCGTTCCCGGGCTGCCCATCCTCCACTCCCGCGACCTTGTCAACTGGAAACTGATCGGCCATGCCCTCCCCAGGATGGTACCGGAGGAGGAATTCAGCATGCCGCAGCATGGCAAGGGGGTCTGGGCTCCCAGCATCAGGTTCCACAACAATGAATTTTATATCTATTTTCCCGATCCCGACCATGGCATTTACCTGACAAAGGCACCTAATCCCGCCGGACCATGGAGCGAACCCCTGCTGGTAGCCGGTGGCAAAGGGCTGATAGACCCTTCCCCCCTGTGGGACGACGATGGGCAGGCCTATCTGGTCTATGCATTCGCCGGAAGCAGGGCAGGGATTAAAAGCGTACTGATGGTGGACCGGATGGAACCTGACGGCACCCGCCTTTATGGCCAGCCGGTGATGGTGTTTGACGGGAGCAAGGATCATCCTACCGTGGAAGGTCCCAAATTTTACAAGCGGAATGGCTGGTATTACATCTTCGCACCGGCAGGAGGAGTGACCAACGGATGGCAGCTTGCATTAAGATCGAGGAATGTCTTTGGTCCCTACGAAGCAAAAACCGTCATGGCACAGGGAACTACCCCCATAAACGGTCCGCATCAGGGCGGATGGGTGAACACACCTACAGGTGAATTCTGGTTCCTGCACTTTCAGGACAAGGATGCCTACGGCAGAATCGTCCACCTGAATCCCATGAAGTGGATTGACGACTGGCCGGTCATCGGAAGTGACCCCGATGGCGATGGCTGCGGGGAACCGGTGATTTTCCACATCAAACCCAACGTGGGAAAAACCTACCCGCATGCGACACCTCCGGAAAGCGACGAATTCAACGGCCCCCGGCTGGGAAGGCAATGGCAGTGGCATGCCAATCCGCAGGTGACCTGGGGATTTCCTACCGGTAACCTGGGTTTTTACAGGCTGAACTGTATCCCCCGTCCCTTCGGGATAAAAAATCTCTGGGGCGTTCCCAACCTGCTGATGCAAAAATTCCCTGCAGAAACCTATACGGCCACTGCCAGAATAACCTTCCATGCCCGCAAGGGGGTGGAAAAAACAGGCCTTCTGGTCATGGGAGCCGATTATCAGTATATCGCCCTCCAAAATAATGACGGTCAGCTAAACGTTACCGTCTCCCGCTGCCAGAATGCAGAAAAGGAGACTCCTGAAGAAATCCTCTTTTCCGAAACATACCCATTGAAAGAAATTTATCTCCGGGTATCCGTCGCCAAAGGTGGCCTGTGCCGCTTCAGCTTCAGCCCCGATGGGGTGGACTTTACCCCGGCCGGACCGGAATTCACTGCCAAACCTGGAAAATGGATCGGCGCCAAAGTCGGCCTTTTTGCCCTGCGCGAAGGAACCATCAACGATGCCGGCACAGTCGATATCGACTGGTTCAGAATTGAATAAAACAGCGAAAAACAAATACCTGAAGAGATGAGTACAAAAAGATTTTTAGCCATCAAGGCCGTGTTGATGGCCTTAATTCAGGGGTTTCTCCTGACAGGCTGCATCCAGTCCCCTCAAGGTGAGAAATCCATGCCCGCTCCGGGGTTGTACGAAGGAGTAGAATTTGAAATGGACGAGGTCAGGGAGCCTCAGATTCCCGGTCTTCAGGTTTCGATCGCCGATTTCGGGGCAGTCAGCGGAGGCCAGGAGCTTAACAGCGAAGCGTTTTCTGCAGCCATTGACAAGGTCACCTCACAGGGTGGAGGAAGGGTAACCATCCCTCCGGGAGTATGGCTTACCGGCCCCATCATCCTGAAGAGCAACCTGGAACTGCATGCCGAACAGGGCGCCCTGATCATCTTCAGCTCCGACAAGGATTTGTATCCCCTGGTGGAAACCAGTTTTGAAGGACTCAATACCTGGCGTTGCATCTCCCCCATTTACGGAAAAAATGTAGAAAACATCGCCTTTACGGGGAAAGGGGTATGGGATGGTTCCGGCGACGCATGGCGCTTCGTCAAGAAGAGCAAACTCACCGACAGCCATTGGAAAAAACTGGTGGCCTCCGGAGGCGTGCTCAACGAAAAGATGAACGAATGGTATCCCTCGGAACAGTTCCGGAAGGCAGCCATGAATGCCGACATGAATGTGCCGTCAGGGCTGAAGACCAGGGATGATTACGAAGCCATCAGGGATTTTCTCAGACCGGTGATGGTCAGCATCAGCCACAGCAAAAGGATCCTCTTTGATGGTCCTACCTTCCAAAACTCACCGGCATGGTGCATCCACCCCCTGATTGTTGAAGATCTCACCGTACGGAACATCACCGTACGTAATCCCTGGTATTCCCAGAACGGCGATGGCATCGACATCGAGTCATGCAAAAATGTCGTCCTGACCAACTCCTCTTTCGACGTGGGCGACGATGCCATCTGCATCAAGTCGGGCAAAGACAAGGATGGCCGGGACAGGGGAATACCCTGCGAAAATATCGTCATCAGGGATTGTGTGGTTTACCATGGCCATGGTGGTGTAACCGTAGGCAGCGAAATGTCGGGAGGCGTCAGAAACATGCATGTGTCCAACTGCACGTTTATCGGAACCGATGTAGGCCTCCGGTTTAAAAGTAACCGCGGCCGCGGTGGGGTGGTTGAGAATATTTACTTATCCAACATTCACATGGCCGATATTCCCACCCAGGCCATTTCTTTTGACCTCTATTATGGCGGCAAGTCCGTAGCCGAAATGCTCGAAGAGGGAGAACAGCAAGTCTCCACGGAAGGAATGCCCGTCACTGAAGAAACCCCGCAATTCAGAAATATTTTTATACGCAACGTAACATGCAAAGGTGCCCTGCAGGCGATTTTCCTCCAGGGGCTTCCCGAGATGAACCTGGAGAATGTCCACCTGGAGGATATCCTGATGGAAGCAGACAAAGGACTGACCTGCACCGATGCCTCCGGCGTGGTCATCAAGGGGCTCCATCTGGTCACCAAAGAATTGCCGGCCGTGGAATTTTTCAACAGCCGCGGCGTAGTGGCTGAAAACCTGCAGTTAAAGTCGACCGGTAACAACGTAATCACTGTAAATGGCAGCCGCACCAAATCCATCGTACTGAAGGGGACCGGCCTCCGGGAATCCGTGACCATCGGTGCTGAGGTTGATCCGCGTGAAATCAAATTTTAACTGGAAATTGTCACCACAAAAAATCAATATAGGATTTCCTTTGCCTCTTTGAGCCTCCCCGGGAATGATTCAGGGCGGCTTAATACATCAGTTTACCCAGGTTTTCAAACCTTTTGGCATAATCATGCATCGAATGGGTGATTACCATCAAGGCTTCTTCCCTGTTGTACACATGGGTAATTTCCGTATTTTTTTCCTGTCCGGGCATATCCTTATAGGTCAGAAAATAGTGTTCCAAACGCTGGATGACAATTTCCGGGACTTCGTTGATATCCTTGTAATGGCCGTAAACGGTGTCATTACTCAGAATGGCGATGATTTTGTCATCGGCCTGGTTGCCATCGATCATGCGGAAGCCGCCGATCGGGCGGGCACTAACCAGCAGGTCACCATGGGTAAGGTCCTTTTCCGTGAGGACACAAATGTCACAGGGATCACCATCGCCGATGATTCCTTGACGCCCCGTTCGCTCGCTGCAAAATGCCCCCACTCCATCCCCGCAAAAAGTCTGTGGGATAAAACCGTATAATGCGGGGATCACATTGGAATATTTTTGCGGCCTGTCGAGACGCAGATAACCGCTCTCCTTGTCAATTTCATATTTCACCGTATCGGTAGGAACTACCTCGATAAAGGCAGTCACCACTTCAGGAGCCTCCCTGCCGATAAAAACCCCGTGCCAGGGATGTGATTTATACCGCAAGCCCATTAAACGGCCAATCGGATCGGATAATCTGTCAACCATAATTTACAGCGTTTTAAGTAGTTTTATTTTTTTCAGAAGATGACGCCAGTTCATTGCCGGCATTCGGCCTTCACCTTTTCAAAGAATTGGTGTTGCAAAAACCGGGTGAGGGGACCAGGTTTCCCGTCACCGATGATCCTGTCATCCACCTGAATCACAGGCATCACCTCACTGCCTGTCCCGGTCACCATCAATTCATCCAGCGCATACAACTCCTCAGCCTTGATCGCTTCTTCCCGAAACGGGATCCCTGATTCATGGCAGATTTCCAACACCACATTCCGTGTGATTCCCGGAAGGATGAGACGTGACACGGGATGGGTAACCAGCACTCCCTTCATGACGCCCAGTACCGAAGAATGGGTAGCTTCGGTGACTCTGCCGTCCCGGATCAGGATGCACTCTCCTGCCCCCTTTTCTACTGCCTGCTGGTACAACATTGTATTGGGCAACAGGGCTACCGATTTAATATCACAGCGCAGCCAGCGGATATCCTCGGCAGTGACTACCCTGATTCCCTCCTCCAGCATCCTGGTATAGGAGGGAAAAGGAAAGGCAAACGCATAGACGGTAGGTTCGGCGATAACCGGGAAGTGGTGCACTCTGAAGTGGCTGCCCCGGGAGATCTGAAGGTAAACCGCCGCATCCTTTCCGGCCAGATTGTTGGCTTCAAGCAGGAGGATGAAAACTTCAGGCAGGATGTCCACCCCGCTATAGCCGATCCTCACATCCTGCAGACTGTTTCTGAGACGGCTGAGGTGCTCCTCCATACAAAACGGGACCCCGGAATAGTATTTAATCACTTCATACACACCGTCGGCAAAATGGAATCCCCTGTCGTCGGCCGAAATAAGGGCCTTTTCACGGGGCAGAAAATTTCCGTTAAGATAAACCGTATCGCTCATTTAACCAAGGATCTGAGGAGTTGAATTTCCTCTGCCCAACGGGTTTCATCGGGAGTTTCCAGGATCAGGGGAATTCCGTCGAACCTCTCATCGTTCATGATAAAAGAGAAAACATCCATTCCCAGAAGACCGGCCTCCAACACATCGTGGCGGTCGACACGCGATCCCAGCTCTTTTTTGGTCTCGTTCAGATGCATCCCTTTCAGGTAACCGAAACCGATAATCCGGTCGAATTCACCAAACACCCGGGCCGCTCCTTCTGTGGTTTTCAGGTCGTAACCCGCAGAATAACTGTGGCAGGTATCAATGCACACTCCCACCCTGCGCTTGTCCTCGACACGGTCGATGATCTCCCTGATCTGTTCGAAGGTGTTCCCCAGGTTACTCCCCTGGCCTGCCGTATTTTCAATCACTGCAATGACCCCTCTGGTTTTGTCGAGCACCTGGTTGATCGATTCTGCCACAAGGGCCAGCGATTCAGAAACGGGAATCTGGTTAAGGTGTGACCCGGGATGAAAGTTAAGCCGGTCGAGGCCCAGCTGCTCGCAGCGCTGCATCTCATCCAGAAAAGCATCCCGCGATTTTTGCAGCGCATCCTTTTCCGGGTGTCCGAGGTTGATCAGGTAACTGTCGTGGGGCAGAATCTGAAACGGAAGAAAGCCCAGTTTTTCACAATTCTCCCTGAAAGCTGCAATGCTCTCCTGCGCCAGGGGTTTAGCCACCCATTGACGTTGGTTCTTGGTAAAGAGGGCAAAGGCGTTGGCCCCTATCCCATGCGCATTCAAAGGAGCATTTTCAACACCTCCCTGCGCACTGACATGCGCTCCGATGTACTTCATTACCACTCTTTAGAGATCAGTTTACTTTTTCTGCAACATACATAGCTGTTCATCAGTTTCTGGATGTCAGAAGGAGTCGTCTCTCCCGAAGCCACTACCAACCGGTAACGGAAAGTCACCGACCTGCCTTTTAACAGTTTGAAGTGGAGTTCATCCTTGCCACCCGACAAAGCCTTCTGCCCCAGCGTATTCGCAGCGAATAAGCCATACCCCCTGGCATGCCAGTAGGTGGGGTAACCGGGATTGGCAGGATGGTCAATGATAACTACCGACACATTTTCCCCGTTCATCTTTCCCGAAAGCTGCATCCACTTTCCCCGGGTTCCCCATACGTCATCACCGGTTATGCCCTCACTGCTGAGGTAATTCCCGGTAACCTTACTCAGGTCAGGCTTTTGTACTTTTGTGATGTTTCCATGCGCATCGGTGAGTTCCACGGCACCTTCCGCAGGCAGCTCAAGTTCACTGGTTACCCTGATGGCAAACATTCCTTCCTTGTTGTCTTCAAAGGTGACATCCCCGTTCACGGCAGTTAAGGTAGTGGTCCGGTCAATGATCCGAAGTTTCGGGTTGGCCAGAAAACGAAAGGTACTCTTCTCATCGAGCAACTTATTCCCCTTATTGTCCACCCAGTCGGCTCCCACAGTCAGTGAGGCATCTTTTCTGCCATTCCTGATCTTTTCTACCGACCGGTGTCTGATTGTCCCATACCCGTCAGCCTTTTCAGCAGGAATTGCCTCTGAATTATTCCAGAAATCCAATCCGTTCACATTGCCATAATTGAGCCAGATGCCCACATGATGAGGATGGTCAGCCCTTTCTCCTCCCTTTTGGGCCAGGGGAAAACTCCGCGTAACCGTGTTCCCTTCCGGGGATACCACAGGCCATAACACGGGTTTCCGGATCGTTTCAGGATAAATGTACGCTGTAAACAGCTTCCCGTCTACCAGAACTTCGACCTTTTTTTCCGAAGCTGCCTCCTTCAATTCAATCCTCGAAGGTTTTAAAGCTTTAACTGCCGGGGATATCCCCATCACAAGCAGAAAGAGTACCGGATACAAGATATTTTTCATTTTCATCACTCGTTTTATTTTTTAGAAAACAATGCAAGGTATAAAAATTAACCCCTGATTGATGAGGAATCCGCAGTTTCTTGAAAAAAATATGGTTTGATTGGCTAAATTTGCTTTTTTCGCAGTTTATACCAAAACGTGACGACTTTGAAAACATTTCTTTATATCCTGGTTGCAGCAGCCATTACGTTTGCGGCAATGATTTACCAACGGACCACGGGTCCTACCTATCCGAAAAAAGTAGAAGCTATGGTCGACGGAGTGAATTACCCTGTCACCCTAATTACAAGCCATGGAGGTGTGGCGGACTGTATGCTTGAATTTGAAATCCCCGATACGGCGGTGACAGGGAGCATCACCTTCAGAAAATTCCCCACGAATGAAGCCTGGACAACGCAGAATTTAACCCGCCGGGGAAATACCCTGACTGGTTCTTTACCCCATCAGCCACCGGCAGGCAAACTGGAATACAAGGTCGAATTCAGAAAAGGGGACCAGCTGTTTCCCCTGCATGAAACCAATGCTACCGTGATTCGGTTCAAAGGTGATGTGCCGGCCTCCATCCTGATTCCACACATTATCCTGATGTTTGTGGCGATGTTTTTTTCCAATCTGGCGGGAGTAATGGCCATTTTCCGGCATTCCAAATTCAGGTTTTTTACTTTCTGGACACTGATCCTGCTGGGGATCGGCGGAATGATACTGGGACCATGGGTTCAACTCCATGCCTTTGGTGAAGCATGGGCCGGAGTTCCGTTTGCCTGGGACCTTACCGACAACAAAACCCTCATCGCTTTTCTCTTCTGGATTCTGGCCGTAGTGATGAACCGCAAGAAAGAACGGCCGGTATTTGTGATTGTGGCATCGCTCGTCATCCTGATCATCTACTCGATCCCCCACAGCATGTATGGATCCCAGCTTGACCCCGAAACGGGTAAAATTATCCAGGGAGCCATCCTGCACGGGATATTCAGGATATAACGGATAGAGGTGAGGTCAAGGTTAAGGTCAAGGTTAAGGTTAAGATTAAGATTAAGGGACATTCAATAGTTGTTCACAATGACAACGAATGATGGGAATGTTGTCAGTAATTCTTCCGGAGTTCCTTCAGCAATTCCATGATTTCCCGCATCACGTCACCAGAAGTGGCGGGGAAGTTGTTGACCAGCACCGCAAAGGCCAACTGGCTGCCTGACACACACTGAAGGTAACCCGCGTAACCACGCACCCTTTCCATGGAGCCACTCTTGCACCGGAGGGTTTCACCGGGGAAGTCAGTTCCGGAGAATCCGCTCAGGGTACCATTCCCGGCTGAAGGGAGCGATAACCTGAAGAGCGCTCCGTTTTTGCTGTCGTGCATATGTGTAAGTACCTTCACGAGAAACCGCGCAGAAATCGCATTGTACCTTGAGAGCCCGCTTCCATCCTCCAGGAAAACAGGTTCCCCTGCTCCTTTTTCTTTCCAGAAAGCTTCAATGAGCTTCAAGCCTTCCTGCATGTTCCCTTTTCCTGATTTTTCAAGGGCAAGCTGCAATACCAGATGTTCCGCAAAAAGGTTGACGCTCTCATGGTTTATTTCGTGGATGATTTGCACCAACGGAGGCGAGTACAGGGTCAGAACCGGGGTAAACTCTTGATTTTCTGACACAATCTTCACTGAACCCTTAAGCCGGATTCCCGATTCCGCCAGCCGGGAAGCCAGAAAATGGCCCAGGTAAAGGGAAGGATCCGGCATAGAGGCCTTTACTTCGAACGATTTCCTTCCGGAAGGGATACTCCCCCTGACCAAACGCTTTTCACCCCACGGACTTCCATATACATACGCCAGATCACGGTTCACGAAAGAAGACTTCAACTCGTTTTGCCACGACAACCAGGAAATCTCAGGGAAAGTACGAACAAGTGTTACCGGTTCTCCCGATTTTGCAGGAGAATCAAAATAAAGGCGGATCATGTTGTCGGCAAATGTGAGGGCTGAAGGAGCAGCCCCGTAATAATTCCCGATATCTTCCCAAGCCCAGCTTCCGGGGACCTGAAAGGGGTCATAGGCTGAAACATCAACCACCAGATCGCCGGCAATCGTGACAATTCCACTCTTTTTCAAGGCTTCTGTCAACTGCTGTGCGATTGCATCGGGAGAACCTTTCGCGCCCGCAACCATGCTGCCCAGAGTGGGATCTCCCCCACCTTTTACCACCAAATCCCCGGTTACCGTTTCCACAATTGTATCCAGTCTGCCTGAGTAACCAAAAACTGTCCGGAAACGGTAATCAGGTCCCAGCAACTCCATGGCAGCGGCAGTCGTAACAGTTTTGAGAGTTGAAGCAGGCGCAAGGAGCAGACCACTCCCTTCAGACATCACAATTCTACCAGTTGACAAATCGCGCACTGCCAACCCAATTCCGGAACCATTTAACGCATCTTTTGAAATGAAATCCCGCGCAATACGGTTTCCGGCAACCTGGGCTTTTGAAAACAAGGCGAAGAAAACCAGAAATATCCCCAGTAAAATCCTTCTTTTCACACTCATGATTTTTAAATAATTATGATCTGGTGAGGAATTCCTCCATTAAGAGGTCATCATTCAGGGTTACCCCCCACTGAAAGGAGGAGACTGCATAAAATGTGCCGTACTGCCTGAGTGGTAAATCTACAGAATAATCCCCTGATCGATGTGTAAAATCAAAGTTAATCCCAAAGAAAAAAAAAGGTTTTGAACATTTTATTATCTTTGATCAGACGATTAATGATTATTTTCGTCGGATTAAAGGTGTATTTTTTAATTATAACTCATAAATAAGACAATATGTTAATTAGCAACGTATTTGGAAGAGAAATTCTGGATTCACGGGGAAATCCCACTATCGAAGTAGAAGTGACACTTGAATGTGGCGCAGTTGGACGGGCAGCAGTTCCGTCAGGAGCATCGACAGGTGAAAATGAAGCGCTTGAACTGCGCGACAATGACAAAGGCCGTTACCTGGGAAAAGGAGTACTTCGTGCAGTTGAGAATGTGAATTCGGTTATCCGCAAAGAGATTGTCGGCATGCTGGCTACTGATCAGGTAGGTATCGACAAAAAAATGATAGAACTGGATGGCACCAAAACAAAATCGAATCTGGGGGCAAATGCCATTCTGGGAGTTTCGCTGGCCGTTGCCAGGGCTGCTGCGGCTTGTCTGGAAATGCCCCTTTACCGGTATATCGGGGGGACCAATGCCAAGACGTTGCCTGTTCCCATGATGAACATCATCAATGGGGGAAGTCATTCCGATGCGCCCATTGCTTTCCAGGAATTCATGATCAGGCCCATTGGTGCCCCCTCCTTTCGTGAAGGACTTCGCATGGGCGCTGAAGTGTTCCACCACCTGAAGAAAGTGCTTCACAACCGTGGACTCAGCACTGCTGTGGGTGACGAAGGCGGATTTGCTCCTACCCTTAAAGGAACGGAAGATGCCCTGAACAGCATCATCGAAGCCATTAAGAATGCCGGTTACAAACCCGGACGTGCAGAAGATGGCGGCGATGTGTCCATTGCCCTTGACTGTGCCGCATCAGAATTCTTCATGGACGGAATTTACGATTACTCAAAGTTTGAAGGTGCCTCCGGCCTCAGAAGAAATGCAGCCCAACAAGTTGATTTTCTGGCCGAACTGGTGGCCAAATTCCCTATCGATTCCATTGAGGACGGAATGGCTGAAGGTGACTGGGACGGCTGGGTTGCACTTACCAAAAGACTGGGTGATAAAATCCAGCTCGTCGGTGACGACCTCTTCGTGACCAACGTCGATTACCTGAAGAAAGGAATCGAACTGGGTGCCTGCAATTCTATCCTGATAAAGGTGAACCAAATCGGAACCCTCACCGAAACCCTCGATGCCATCGATATGGCACACCGTGCTGGGTATACCTCCGTTACCTCACACAGGTCGGGCGAAACTGAGGATTCCACCATTGCGGATATTGCTGTGGCTACCAACAGCGGTCAGATTAAAACAGGATCACTCAGCCGCTCCGACCGTATGGCCAAATACAACCAGCTCCTCCGTATTGAAGAAGAATTGGGAAGTTCATCGATTTACGGATACAGGAAAGTTCAAAAACAATAACCGTAAACCGGTATCTGACAAATAAAAAGCGGGAGCCAGTGGCTCCCGTTTTTTATTAATCGATTTTCTGGGGATTCCTGACCCTGGCTTTCAGCAAGGCAATCTGCAGCACTTCACTGATGGTTTTTACAAAATGGAATTTTAACCCTGTCAGATAGACCTCCTTGATCTCCTCCAGATTTTTCCTGTTTTCATCGGAGAGGATAATCTCCCTGATCCCGGCTCTTTTGGCAGCGAGGATTTTTTCCTTGATCCCGCCCACTGGCAATACCTTACCCCTGAGCGTAATCTCACCGGTCATGGCCAGTCCTGCTTTTACCTTTCGCTGGGTAAATGCCGAGGCCAGTGATGTGACCATGGTGATGCCTGCAGAAGGACCGTCTTTGGGGATTGCCCCCTCCGGCACATGAATATGCACATTCCATTTTTCGAAAACTGCGGGATCTATTTCCAGCTCTGTAGTTTGTCTTTTCAGATATTCAAGTGCCAGCACAGCCGATTCCTTCATTACGTCACCCAGGTTTCCCGTGATGGTGAGATTTCCTTTACCCTTACTCAGGCTGCTCTCCACGAAAAGTATTTCGCCTCCTGCAGCGGTCCAGGCCAGGCCAGTCACAACCCCGGCAAATTCATTCCCCTGGTAAGCTTCCTTGTTGTACTCGGTAACTCCAAGGTACTCCCGCAGGTCCTCCACCTTTACGATTTTGTTGTAAGGCTCTCCAAATGCGATTTTCCGGGCTACCCTCCTGATTACACGGGCAATTTTCTGGTCAAGTTCCCTGACTCCCGACTCCCGGGTGTAATGTTCAATCAAAAAACCGAGCGATTCCCCGGTAAATTCAAGTTCACCGGCTTTAACTCCATGATTTTCCAGTTGTTTGGGGATCAGATGCCTCTTGGCGATTTCAATTTTTTCTTCCACCAGATAGCCGCTCATTTCAATCAGTTCTAGCCTGTCGCGCAGGGCAGGAGATATTGTGCTCAAGGTATTCGCGGTCGCAATGAACATCACCTTGCTCAGGTCATACTCAATCTCAACATAGTTGTCGTGGAACTCGGCATTTTGCTCCGGATCAAGCACCTCGAGGAGGGCAGAAGCAGGATCGCCGTTGTATTGTCTGGCCACTTTGTCAATTTCATCCAGCACAAAAACCGGATTGGATGATTTGGCTTTTTTGATATTCTGGATCAAACGGCCAGGCATAGCCCCGATGTAAGTCTTCCGGTGTCCCCTTATCTCTGATTCATCGTGAAGTCCGCCAAGGCTCATCCTCACAAACTTCCGTCCAAGCGCCCTGGCTACCGATTTTCCCAGTGAAGTCTTTCCCACACCGGGAGGTCCATACAGGCACAGTATCGGAAACTTTAGATCGTTCTTCAGCTTTAGCACAGCCAAATGTTCCAGAATCCGTTCCTTTACCTTTTCCAGCCCGAAATGGTCTTCATCCAGCACTTCCTGTGCATGCCCAAGATCAAAATTGTCTTCTGTCACTTCATCCCAAGGCAAATCAAGCAAAGTCTGGCAATACCCATACTGCACCGAATATTCGCCGGCTGCCGGGTTGAGGCGGGCAAGCTTGTCCACTTCCTTTTCAAAGTGCTTCGCCACAGCTTCTTTCCACAATTTCAGGGCTCCCTTTTCCTTCAGCGCTTTGATCTCCTGGTCCACCGGACTGCCTCCCAGCTCGTCCTGGATGGTTTTCATCTGCTGGTGGAGCAGGAATTCCCGCTGTTGCTTGTCAATGTCGGTTTTTACCTTGCTCTGAATGTCGTGCTTAAGTTCCAGCATTTGCACTTCCCTGACCAGGTAACTGATCGCCTGTACACCCCGGTCACGCAAATTGTCGATTTCAAGCAACTTCTGCTTTTCTACCACATTGATATCGGTGTTCGAACAGATAAAGTTGATCAGGAAGGTGGAATTTTCAATATTCTTTACGGCAAAAGTCGCTTCCGGCGGTACGTTGGCCGAAAAATGGGCTATCTTGATTGACAGATCTTTCAGCGACCCGACAATGGCAGCGAACTCATTGGTGTCGGCTGGCACAATATCATTTATCAGTTCAACCCGGGCTTTGAAATAGGGATCGTCAGACACAAACTCCATGATTCTGAACCGGCGTTTGCCCTGAATGATTACCGTGGTGGAACCATCAGGCATTTCAAGTATTTTTAACACTTCCGCCACAGTTCCAGATTCAAACAAATCCTCACCTGCCGGATCATCCAGGGTAAAATCACGCTGGGCTAAAGTTCCCAGCAGCCTGCTCCCCCTGTACACATCCTGGACAAGTTTCAGCGATTTTTGCCGGCCAACGGAAATGGGGATGACAACCCCGGGGAAAAGCACCGTGTTCCGGAGGGGCAATACCGGCAATATATCAGGCACTTCAAGGTTAAGTAATTCCGCATCCTCCCCGTCAGCAATGATAGGTAGGAATTCTGCATTGTGCGGGTTCAGTTCTGTAAAATATCGTTTCCTGTTGTCCGGATTCTTTGCGTTTCCCATGTACTTCAATTAATACTTATGACAATTTGTCGGATTATATCCCGACAGAAATCACCCTGTCAGGAAGTCAATAGTTATGCCAACACCATTCAGCGGCTTTTAAGATGTCAGAATTACCGAAAAAAAAAGCTCCGTTACCGGAGCTTTTCATATATTTTCGATGCACATTATTTAGTTCTCTTTTCCATGTGCGTTTTGTAACGGCTCATGAATTTGTCCACACGCCCGGCGGTATCCACCAATTTGACCTTGCCCGTATAAAACGGATGTGAAGTATTGGAAATTTCCAATTTCACCAGCGGATACTGAACACCGTCAATATCTACAGTTTCCCTGCTTTGTACCGTTGAACGGGTGATAAACGTGTGCCCATTCGACATATCTCTGAATGCTACCATTCTGTAGCTCTCCGGATGTATTCCCTTTTTCATTTTTTTATCTTTTACAGCGGTTCTTTAAACGGGGGGCAAAGATAGAATTAGTTTCCAATAATGCAAAATCTTGCGGATGAAACTTTTATTTTTTCCTATTCGTTCTTCTGTCCGATGATAGGCGCCCTGGAAAAGGGTTTGGAGCGGTCAAAAAGATAGCGCATGGTATAATGGGTTTTCATGTGCTTGCCCCCTACCGATTCATAGAGCGATACAATTTTGGGATTAAAATCACCCGCCCATGAAAGTTCCATCTCCTTGTACCAGGGCATGGTGTACATCACCGGGCGCAAATTCCAGAAAATGGCTGATTCAATCCCCGACCGCTGAAATTTCGGTGATATTCCGATGATAATTCCCCGTGTGCGGTTCATCACCTTCCGTTTCTTGTACCATAGCAATCTGACCATATTCCAGGGATTGAGCTTGCCGTTCAACCGGCTTAGTATCTGGTTCAAATCGGGAATCATCACGAAGAGGGCAATGGGTTCTCCTTCGTGGTAGGCAAACCAGATAAACTTCTCTTCCAGCATCAGTCGCGAAGAATCCAGGAAACCGGTAAGGTCATCCTTGTCAATGGGTTTGTAATGTTCATGGTAACGCCAGGCGTCGTCATAAACCTTGGCAAAATCCTCAATAAACTTCTCCTTTTGGGCATAAGAGAAGTGGCGAAAACTGAATTGAGGTTTTTTAGCCACCCACTCGGCGACCTTCCAGAATCGCTCAGGCAATTCCGGCAGGGTGATGTTGAGGTGATAGCTAAACTGTTTGAAATACATTTGAAACCCATACTTTTCAAATAACTTCAGATAATAAGGGGGATTATAGGGCATCCCGTATCCCTGGGGCATAAAACCATCGACAAGAAGACCCCAGTTCAGGTAGTTCTCCCCGAAATTCACCGGGCCATCCATGGCTTCCATTCCCCGGGATTTCAACCATTCCCTTGCTGCATCAAAAAGCAAAGTAGCCATTTCCGCATTGTCGACACATTCAAAGAAGCCACACCCTCCTGTAGGCTGGTCATATACAAAGGCTTTGTCGCGGTTGTAGAACGCGGCAATGCGCCCCAGCAATTCACCCTTGTCACCGGTAAGAACCCAACGCGAGGCCTCGCCATTCTTAAACGACGGATTCCTGGCAGGATCAAAAATATTCTCCACCATTGATTCCAGAGGGCAAGCCCAGTTGGGATCGTTCCTGTATATGAGATGAGGAACTTTGTGAAAAAGCTTTTTGGACTTGCGATCGGTAACTTCCAACAACTGCATAGAAATCGATTTTAGTGCAATATAAGTTTTTTTTTCAGAAATAGTAATGTGCGGAGCGGGGGATCAATAAGGTATCTGCGATTAATTCAGATATTTCAGTCCTTCTTCAATTTCACCTGCAAGGGAAACTGAGGCAGGATGCACCGAATCCTTTAACTCCCGTTGCAGGGCTTCAACCATTTCCCTGAGATAAGGCGACCGGTTGGCCATGATCATCAGGGTACGGGAAAGCACCCGGGAGAGTCCGCCATCTTTTGCCAGGGTAACCATCTCTTCGATGAAGGGATCAAAGATCTCATCGGGCGATTTTCTGTCGGTCATCGCCATCCTTCCGGCCAGATGAATGGCAGAATAGCGGACCCAGTGCTTTTTGCCCCTGCACCATTCCAGGATTTTCACATAGGCAAACGGAGTATGGCACCAGAGATTGGCAGAAGCCTGCTCCACAATTTCGTTGTTCTCCATGCTCCTGGTCCAGAAATCCATCTGCTGTTCGGTTACCAGTGCCGGTTCATCAATCAATGTGGCCAGGATCATGGTCTCCCGCCACTGTTTGTTCCATAATTTTAATGCCAGAATGTGGGAAGGTTTTATACCGGCAGCCATATTACGGAGGTCTGTCAGGGACACACCCCAGTTCATCTTATAGGCAATTCCATGCTCTTTCATCCGGTCAGCAACCTCACCGCTGCGATATTGCTCAATTTTATGCAACAACTGCCTGAACTGCATCTCTGATTCCTGGTCGTCAATCCAAATTTCCATGAAGGTGTACCAATTTCCGGCAAATATAACAATCATCTTTCAGCTTCCGGGAACCATTAAGAAATGCAAATCCGGAAAAGATGATACTCTGCGTTACATTTATTATTTTTACCACCTTTCCTGTTGATGGTATGACCCGATTGCAGCAACTTTACCTTGAACTCACCGGCGGTGAGTTTTACCGGAACATTGCCGGTCTGTTTTCGGGAGTATTTGCTGCGCGCCTGATACCTGCCCTTTTTGCGCTTGTCATCGCCCGGATTTATTCCCCTGACAATTTCGGGGAATTTGTCTTTTTTCTCAGCATTGCCTCTTTGCTTTCGATCGTGGTAAACGGAGGCTACGAAGGAGCCCTTCTCCTGGCTGATACTCCGTCAGAAAAGAAAAGCATCATCATGCTGAGTCTGAAGAACAACCTGGTGGTGAATTCAATGGCGATGATTATCATTGTCACAGGGCTTCAATTTGTGGAAACCACCCGTGAAAGCCAGTGGTTATGGCTGCTTACACCCTTTTATTCCTTTTCATTCGGGCTTTTCCAGGTAGTCCGGAATTATTTCATCAGCAACAAATCATTCCGCGATTTAGCCATGCTGGAAGTGTACCGTGCGGCAGGAACAGGATTGTTGCAAACCCTCTTTTTCTTTCTTCCGGGCACCGGGCTTTTCCTGGGGATCATCCTTGCGCAAACCATTACACCAGCTTTACTGTACCACAAACTTCCGGCCATTTCCGGAATCCGCCGCTATTCCCCCGAAGAACTTCAACTTGCCCGGCGTTACCGCAATTTTCCGCTTTTCAATGTGCCATCCGAGTTTTTCAATTACCTGAGCAACCAGTTGCCGGTCTTTTTGATCAAACCTTTTTTTGGCCCCCATTTATTGGGGATGTACTCCTTTTCACACCGCTACCTCAATACCCCGGTTCAGCTTACCAGCGTGTCAATCGGCAGTGTCTATATCCAGAAAGCCCGCTCACTGCACCTTCAAAATCGGGATGAACTGGCTACCCTCACCTGGTCATTGGTCAAAAAACAGGTTTGGATAGCGATCATCCCATTTACCGTTCTCGCTTTATGGGGAAAAGAAATTTTCGGATTCCTCTTTGGCCCTGAATGGGAATTTTCAGGATTCCTGGCTCAACTGCTTGCTCCCTGGCTCTTCATGGTTTTCATCAGTTCTCCCCTCTCTACTATCCTGATAGTGAAAGAGAAACAGAAAGTGGCAATGATCTTTAATGTACTTCTTCTGGTTGCACGGGGAGTTGTCCTTGCAGCAGGCGGCCTTATCCTTAAAGATGTAAATGCAACAGTCGGGCTTTATAGCCTGACAGGTCTCTTGTTTTTTACCTTCCTGGCCATCTATTCCCTTTATCTGGCTGGAGTTGAAATCCCCAGGGCCGGGCTGCTCCTCCTGAAAGCAGTGCTGGCCGGAAGTATCCCACTCATACTGATCAAATTATGGCTATGAATATCAGGATCACCACAGACAGGTATCACTGGACAGCAAAGGGGAAAATCCATGTGTGCGGTTTTATATGGAACAACGATGAATATACAGAATCATTTCCATTCATTGGTTTAACCGAAGACAATTCTGCCTGTTTTGAAGAGTTCAGGAAGTGGTGCAGCGGTCTGAACGGACAATATTCCATTGTCGTGGAAAAATCAGGGGAGGTGTGGCTGGCCACAAGTCACATCTGGAGCTATCCCCTCTTTTATACCCACAATGACCATGAAATCAGGATCTCAGATAATCCCGACGAGTTAAACCACGATTTCAGGCTCAGCAACCAGGAAATCATACTCCATTTTCTCCATTTTTGTGCCACGCCTGCCGGCACCACCCTTGTCCGATCCATTTCCCAGCTCCGCCCCGGAGAGATATGCAGACTCACTCCGGATGGATACCAGCCGGCACATTTTACAGGAACGGGGGAATACGAATCCCGGGAGTCCGCATCACCCGAAGAACTTAAGGTATTACTATACAAGGTATTCAGCAAATACAACCGGCATTTTGTCAACCGGAAAATCCTGCTTCCCCTGACCAGCGGCTACGATTCCAGGTTACTGGCCTGCCTGCTGAAAGATTTTGGATTCCGCGATGTGATCTGCGCTACCTGGGGCAGGGTTTCCATGCCCGAAAAAAAAACTGCTGAAAAAGTAGCCCGGAAGCTCGGATTCCGGTATATTTTCATCCCCTATGATGAAAATCTGATCGGAGATTTTGAAAATGATCCGGTAATCACCGACTTCATGCACTATACCGGCCATTTCTCATCGATGCCTTATCTTCAGGACTATTTTGCCATCAGGAAGCTGATCGATGACGGGGTCATCGACACCCAAACCATCGCTTTCCCGGGATTGTCAGGTGATTTCATCCGGGGATCACATCTCTATGACGAACTTTTCTCCCGGAACGACGCCGGAATAGCTGCAGAAATCATGCGGATGTTCGGCACTTCCTACGTGAGAGGAAAAGAAGAACGGCAGAAGGTACTGCAGGCCATGCTTCATTACCACTTCAACGGACTAGGCCATTTGCCCAATATGCTCAAATTTGACCTTTGGGATTATACTGAAAGGCAGTGTAAATTCATCGGCAATTCATCCCGGGTTTATCACTACTTTAACATCCCGGATTTTACATTTTTACTCGACAGGGAGCTGGTCCGCTTTTTCCTTTCCTTGCCTGCCATACAGCGTGTGGGAGCGGTGTTGTACAATGAAACACTCGAAAAATTGATTTTCAGGCAGGCAGGGGTAGACTTTGACCTGAAAAATAGGGCGTCCACATCACGGAAGTTCAGCGCTGTAAAAGAAACCCTCATCGGATGGGCACCCAATTTCCTGAGAAGGATTTATTATCCGCTTGATGACGATGTCTATTACCGTGAAATCACCGGCAAACTGATAAAAAGTGACAAACGGATGGTATTCCGGGATCCGCTGAAATCCCATTTTTACAACTGTTATATGACGCAATGGTACTATCAGTATGTCATTATTCAACAAAAGTTGCATCAGAAATTTATCACGAAGACATAATGTTGTTACTTTTGATTTAAAAACAAATTGACATGGTCAATCTGAAAAACCGCACACGCAACATTCTGCTGATTACCGGCGCTCTCATCCTGGTTTTCCTGTTGTGGTTCTTCCTCGACATTGTCATCTACATCCTTTTATCGGTCATCCTCTCTTTTGTGGGAAAACCACTGATGTGGGCACTCGGCCGTATAAAAATCCGCAATTACACCATTCCCCGGTCGGTTACCGCCTTTATTTCCCTGATTTCACTCTGGCTTCTCTTTTTCGCCCTGTTCCGCTTTCTGGTGCCTTTACTGGTCAAAGAATTCGAGACTTTCTCACAGATTAATTTTGAACAAATTTTCACTACCCTACAGGAACCACTTTCCCGCTTTTTCAGCTTTTTCAGCCGAAAACCGGTGGTAATTACCGACAGCACTTTCGTAGAGCTGATCAGCGAGCAATTGGATGAAAAGTTGCGTTTTTCCGACATGAATCAAACGGTGAGCTTCATTGCCGGCACTGTCGGTGAACTCTTTATCGGCTTTTTCGCAGTCTCTTTCATCACCTTCTTTTTCCTGAAAGACTCCACCATGTTTCGTGATGCCATTCTGCTGATGGTTCCCACGGAACTGGAAGAAAAAGTGGGAAAAATTCTGGACACCATTTCTTATCTGTTAAGAAGATATTTCCTGGGCATCGTGCTCGAAATGATACTTGTTGGTATCTTGTATACCATAGGATTGACAATTATCGGAATAGACTTCAACCATGCAGTCATAATCGGTCTCTTTTGCGGGCTTTTCAACATCATACCATACGTAGGCCCATGGATTGGCGTGATCACAGGTCTGCTGATCGGTCTTGCACTCAACGTAAACATGGATTTCATGACACACACCCTGCCCCTGCTGACCGGGATGGCCCTGGCATTTCTCTCGGTCAAGGTGCTCGATGATGTACTGTTCCAACCCCTGATTTACAGCAGCAGTGTAAAGGCCCATCCTTTGGAAATTTTTTTGGTGATTCTGGCGGCAGGAAGTTTGGGAGGGATCGTAGGAATGGTTCTGGCCATTCCCGTATATACCATTCTCCGGGTTATTGCCAAAGAGTTTTTTGACAACCTGAAGTTTGTGCGAAAAATCACCCAGGATCTTGACAAAATTGAAAAAAACGACCACCCCTTTATGCTGCAATAGTGTAATTTCTACAATAAAACCAAGACGAATTTCAAAAACCGATTTATGAATTTTTTTGAAGCACACGGAATCCACAAGGTTTATGGGACAACCCATGCCCTCACCGATGTGACCATTTCAGTGCCCGAAGGCTCTATTTTCGGGCTTTTAGGTCCCAACGGAGCCGGAAAAACCACCTTGATCCGGATCATCAACCAGATTACCGCCCCGGACAAGGGCGAAGTGATCCTCTCCGGGAAGAAAATGACACGCGATGACATTTCCCGAATTGGCTATCTGCCGGAAGAGCGCGGATTGTACACCAAGATGAAAATCGGGGAACAAGCCCTTTACCTGGCCAAGCTCAAGGGGATGACACACCAGGAGGCTATGACAAGCCTTAAGTACTGGTTTAAGAAATTTGACATCGTTACCTGGTGGGACAAGAAAGTGGAAGAACTTTCCAAAGGAATGCAGCAAAAGGTGCAATTTATTACTACCGTGGTCCATAATCCGAAACTGCTGATTTTTGACGAGCCTTTTTCGGGATTTGATCCCATCAATGCCAATCTGATCAAACAGGAGATTCTGGAACTCCGCAACAATGGCGCTACCATTATTTTCTCTACCCACAACATGGCTACCGTGGAAGACCTGTGCCATCACATCGCCCTGATCAACAAATCGCGGAAGATCCTCGATGGTCCGGTTTTCGATATTAAGGAGAGTTACAAATCAAACATTTTCGAGGTGTTTTACAAAGGGGAATTTGACAAGGTGGCAAGTGCGGTAGGTGATGCATTCAGGGTGATCTCACATGAAGAATCACTGTACGAAAACAGTGTCAGAATCCAGGGTACCGATGGTAATGAAAAGAACAACCTCATCTCGACATTGCTCGGAGTGGCTGAAATCAGATCTTTCAAGGAGGTGGTCCCCAGCATGAACGATGTCTTTATTAAAGCAGTAGAAAAGTATAACGCCGAAATCCAACAGCCATGAACAAGACCTGGATTATCCTGAAACGGGAATATCTTACACGGGTAAAGAAAAAATCATTTATTGTCACCACCCTGTTGGTTCCCCTCTTTTTTGCAGCGCTGATGATCATCCCTATGTGGCTGGCCATGCGTGACGATACAGAGGAAAGGCTGATTGCCGTCTATGACGAGTCAACCCTCTTTTACGAACAGCTGGGACAGGAAGGCTACACCAAGTTCCATTTCATTGATGAAGAGAAGTATAAAAGCCTCAAAAGCAACCTCACTGAGGAGGAGTACTACGCGCTTCTTTACATTCCCGCGAATGTGTATACGGTGAACAAAGTGGAACTGTTTTCAAAGAAACAGCTCCCAATGGATCTTAACGAGCAGATCGAGAGGAAGTTGAGTCAGATCATTGAGACCGACAAAAGGAATAAAGTAATCCAGGAGACCCAGGTCCCCGATCTGGAGGAAAAACTGGCTGCCACAAAAACAAAGGTCTCCGTGAACACCCTGAAGGTTACTGATTCAGGGGAACAGAAGAAAAGTTCTTCGGTAGTGGCCTTTTTTGTCAGCTACCTGATGGGTTTCGTCATTTATTTCTTTGTCTTCATGTATGGCTCCATGGTGATGCGCAGCGTCATGGAAGAAAAGAAAAACCGCATCGTAGAAGTGATTATCTCTTCTGTGAAGCCGTTCCAGCTGATGGCCGGCAAGATTGTGGGCACGGCGCTGGTGGGCCTCACCCAGGTTGGAATCTGGATTATCCTGGGGGTGATTGCCCTTGGTGTGATGCAGAATTTCTTCTCACCGGAGACAGCCCAGCAGATGGGACAAAGCGTCATGGAATCGCAGCAGGCCATGGGTCAGGCCCAGGTTACAGCGGCAGGCAGCGAAAACCAGATGGCCGAAATTCTGGAAAGCCTTACCAACCTCAACATCCCGCTGATTATTTTCGGTTTCCTCTTCTATTTTCTGGGCGGGTATCTGCTTTACAGTTCCCTGATGGGGGCAATCGGTGCAGCCGTTGACAATGATGAGGATTCGCAGCAGATGGTATTTCCGGTCACCTTTCCGCTGATTCTTTCCATCATTCTTCTCGTGTCGATTTCCAGAAATCCGGAAGGGCCTATCGCCTTCTGGGCTTCGATAGTACCTTTTACCTCACCGATCTGCATGCTGGCAAGGCTCCCGTTCTCCCCCCCGGCATGGGAAATAGTGCTGTCCATGGTTCTTTTGGTGCTAACCACCATCGGAGCCATATGGGCCGGAGCCAAAATATACCGCACCGGCATCCTGATGTACGGGAAAAAGGTAACCCTGAAGGAACTCATCAAATGGCTTACCTATAAAGGATAAACGCCCAGGGATCAGCAGTCACAATCAGGTTCAGGCTTATTGCGGTATTCAAACTGGAAAGTGACATGCCGGATATCATACTTTTCCTTCAGCAACTGTTTCATCCGGCGGTGAACATCGGCAGTTTCCGAAACCAGGATATCTGCAGGAAGGACTACATGCCCTTCAAAATGAATTTTAGAATCACTCAGTTTCCAGATGTGGATGTGATGAATTCCCCTCACTCCCTCCACTCCCGCGAGTGCTTTGCCCACTTCAGGGATATCAAGTCCGGCCGGTGTCATTTGCATCAGGATTTCAACCGATTCCTTCAGGATGGACCAGGTATGGACCATCAGGTAAATGCTGATCAGTAGGGTCACGAGCGGATCGACCCAGAACCACTCCAGCGTATAGATAAAAACCGCTCCTGCGACCACGGCGGCCGAAGTGAGGGTATCGCCCATCAGATGAAGGTAGGCAGCCTTCACATTGATATTCTCCTTTCTTCCCCCGTGCAGAATAAAGACTGAAATCCCGTTGGCCACCATCCCGAGAAGTCCCAGCCAGAACATCCATTCCGGATCTACCGCTTCGGGATGCACAAACCGTCTGATGGCCTCAATCACAAGATAAACTGAAATGGCGATAAGCACAAGGGCATTGATGAAAGCTGCAAGAATTTCTGCACGCTGAAATCCGAAACTTGACCGGTCGGTCCGTGGCTTCTCCGCCAGAAATCCCGCAATCCATGCAAGAATCACTGCCACCGCATCACTCAGATTGTGCAGGGCATCGGAAATTAACGCAAGACTGCCGGAAATCACCCCTCCAATAACCTGGGCCACAGTGATCACTACATTCAGGACTATTGTCAGTCCGAGTTTCTTTTGGGTATGTATATGTGAATGGTTGCTCATTCTTTAGCACGATTATTGCGTATCAAAACTACGCTTTTGGCGTAAAAAATAATAAATTTATCCCATTATCCGTAATAATTGATGTAATGAAGCACATTATTCCCGTTTTCATGTTACTGGGCCTGGCTGTTACAACTTTGCAGGGACAAAATATTGTCAACATGCCCCTGCACGACTTTTACAATGAATTCAGGACAACCCATTACAGGGATAAACTTGAGGCCAATACCCACATTGCCGGTTCACCCTATGAATCAGAGGAGTTTGTCAAGGGCGAAATTGTGACCACCAATAATATCAGATACTCAGGGATTCCCCTTCAGTTGAACCTCTTTACCAACCAGATGGAATTCAAATCGGAGGATAACCAGACTTTTTACATCGGAGTGCCCGAAATGGTGGAATATGTGTTGATCGGCCACGACAAATATATTTACTGCCCATACAGTTACGGATCAAAAACAGTCAGGGGATACTTCAAGGTGCTTACTGAGGGCAGGGTTTCGCTGCTTCAAAAAAAGAACGTCATCCTGAAACCTGCGGAGGAAGCCAAAGCTTATCAGGAGGCAATCCCGGCCACTTATGTAAAAGCTGCAGACGACTTTTTCATCAGGGTTCAGCCCGGAGAAGCAAAGAGAATCACCCACAAAAAAGATTTGGCCGAAGTTCTTGGCAATTACCCTCCCGAAATGGATGCGTTTATCAAAAAGAACAAAATCCGTTTTACAAAAGCCGAAGATCTCAAAGAACTGATGGACTACTACTGCACATTAGTCAAATAATTAATATCCTGACAGAAGCAGGGAATGGAGAAATTACCCGACACCGGGAAAACCTATACGGAACTTTTTGCACTGGTTGACTGCAACAATTTCTATGCATCCTGTGAACGGGTATTCAATCCGGCACTGCGTAACCAACCGGTCATCGTCCTGTCGAACAATGACGGGTGTGTGATTGCACGCTCTGCAGAGGCAAAAGCTATTGGGATCAAAATGGGAGTTCCTGCATTCCAGATCGAAAAACTTATCAATACACACCAGGTAGCCGTCTTTTCTTCCAACTATGCGTTGTATGGCGATTTTTCCGCAAGGGTGATGCACACCCTGGCACAGATTACACCGGATCTGGAAATTTACAGCATCGATGAAGCATTTCTGAACCTTTCAGGTCTGGCTCCAGGGAATTGTGAAGAAATCGCCTGTAAAATCAGGCGTGTATTGCTCAAAAACACCGGAATTCCTGTGAGTGTCGGTGTGGCACCCACCAAAACCCTGGCCAAAATTGCCAATCACCTGGCCAAGAAAAACAACACTTCCGTTTGCATCCTGGACGATGATTTGAAAATCAGTCAAGCCCTGCACCAGACTCCCGTCGGGGAGATCTGGGGAATCGGGAAACAATATGGCGAACTGCTGAGAAAGAATGGCATTTCCACAGCTGCAGAATTTGAGGGCACTTCTGAACCCTGGATCAGGAAACATATGAATGTGAACGGCGTCAGAACCCGGAAAGAGTTGTGCGCCATTCCCTGCATATCCCTTGAAGAGGTAGTCCCGGCAAAAAAAGCAATCTGCACTTCCCGTTCTTTTGGGCAGATGCAAACATCCATTGACCAGTTGGGGGAAGCGGTGGCCACTTTTGCCACCCGGTGTGCAGAAAAGTTAAGGACCCAGCATTCTGCAGCAACCCAGGTCATGGTCTTCATCCACACCAACGCTTTCAGGGCCGACCAGCAGCAATATGCCAGAAACCGGGTAGTTACCCTTCCTGCTCCCTCCAACAATACCCTTGAACTGGTGAAGGCAGCAGTTGAAGCGTTACAGGCAATTTTCCGCGAAGGATACCAGTACAAAAAAGCGGGGGTCATTGTAACCGGATTGGTTCCTGAATCTGAAATCCAGCAAAATCTGTTTTCAGCCCCGGCAGATGATAAAAAGCGCAGACTCATGGAATCGATCGACTCCCTCAGCAGCAGGTACGGAAACGACACTGTGAAAACAGCGGTACAGGGAACAGGGCGCAAATGGAAACTCCGCCAGGAACGCCTCTCCCCCGCATACACCACCAGGTGGAGCGAACTGTTTGAAATCCATTAAAATTAAATAAAGTGTGCTTTCACTACTCCATGAGTCAGGTGGCCCAAAACCTGGAAAACCGTTACAACGCCCCCTTTGCCGGCGGGGCCAGCTATACCCCGCGACACCATGTCAACGGCTTTAACTTTCCAATGATGCCGGTGGTTACGACAGCCCCGGAAACTGAAATCAGACTTTTCCGGTGGGGGCTTGTTCCTTCCTGGGTCAGGGATGAGGAACAATCGGCCTCCATGCGATCCCTTACGCTGAATGCCCGTTCCGAATCGGTCTTCGAAAAACCTTCCTTCCGGAAACCCATTCTTTCGGGACGATGCCTCGTCCCCTCCGATGGCTTTTATGAATGGCAAACGGTGGGCACCAAAAAAGTCCCCTGGTTCATCACACTCCCGGGGGATAAAATCTTTTCCTTTGGCGGAATCTGGGATGTGTGGAAACTTCCGGGGAAGGATCCTCTCTTTACCTATTCCATTCTGACCACCGATGCCAATCCCCTGATGGCGGAGATTCACAATTCCAAAAAGCGGATGCCGCTGATTTTCCCTGCGGAATCGGAAGTAAAATGGCTTGACCACCGCCTAACCCGTGACCAAATTGCTGATATGATGCTTCCCTATCCTGAAACCGGGATGAAAGCCTGGACCATCAGCAACCTGATTACGGCAGGAGGAGCGAATACCAACACCCCGGACATTAAAAAGCCCCTCGGGGCAGGCGGTTTTCCCGGTTTTTAAAAAAATCCTTTTTTCACAGAGCTGCATGTAGAAAATCCGTAAATTGAGGATGCATTCGGGATCATCCCGGATTTGCCGGAAGGTATTTCCTTATCAGGAGGGTCCGGAAGTGGAATTTCTAACCGTAATAAATTTGCCATGATTGACCATGTGATGCTGCCTCCGGAACTTCGCTCTGTCATCGGAACGGAAACCAAAGATTTTGTCGTCAAAGCACGGCGTTCACAACCCGTAAAAATGTCAGTGGCATTGATCATCTTTGGAATGGTTTGGCTTGCGTTCTCAAGTATTTTCGTAATTGCCTTCCTGGGGCCCCTGTTTGTTGGAGAAACCGTCTATTTTACGGCCAACGACGTGCCTACGGAGGCCGGTCCGGGTAATTACGGCCCTATTGTGGTCCCTGCCCTGATTATAGGCTTTTTTGTCCTGGTCGGTGTTGCCATGGTGGGATTCGGTTTGTACTCCCTCGTAAAAAAAGGGGGTTATTTTGTGGGAACCCCCACCCGGTTAATCAGTTTCCATAACGGAACGGTCAGGTCGATCGACTGGGAACAGTTTTCAGGAGATATCGAGATGAAGGGAGATGATCTGAAAGGGGACCTTACCCTGCAAATGAGGAGTGGCAGGATGGTCAGCAGTAAAAGCGGATCTGACCGGTATGTCCCTGATACCATATATATGTCAGGGATTGCGGGTTTGTTTGAAGTCGAAAAAATCTGCCGCACCAGGATCAAAGAGAATGATCCCACCCCTGTAATTGCTCAGGAATAACCACCATAATGTTCATATATAAAACTTATTAATAATCATCATCTAAACTTCACCATGAGATTAATAAATTACCTGCTATTTCTCCTGGTACCTTTGGGGATCTTCATCCTTCTGAAAGCGATCAGGCTGGTCAGGACCGGCTTCGCAGGAAAAGTCCTTCTGGAAATCCCTTTCCGGCAGAAAACCGGTGACTTCGAAATACGACACACCGGTGTCTATGCCATCTGGCAAAAGGGGGAATTCTTCAGGAAATTGCCGGTTAACCAATTCCGTCCTGTAATTACCAACGTACATACCCATGAGCAAATCCGGTTGACACCCTCCATCTTCAGACCGAATTCCAACGACGGGAGGATGGTAAAGATTGAACTCTTCCGGTTTAGTGTGGACCCCGGCACATATACGTTGGAAATCGGCCCGGGAAGTAGCATTTCAGCACTGGAAGGTTGAGTCCACTCCGAGAAGTGGTTTTTCAAAAATTGGTTTTAAACAGTCATTAAAATAATAACGAGTAAAAAACTATTGAATGATAAAATCGGGCAATAGTTTTCTCTTTGATAGCGCATCATGTGCATGAAGCTTGCCCATAAGGGCAAAAGCAGGTCCACCAAGACTGCTTTAACAGCAGTCTGAAACGTTCTTTGACAAGTTTGTTGAGTAAATTTCACAATCCTTACCAGATTGATCCAAAAGCACCTGCAGACCGCCCACATTTGAGTCTTGAACAGGCCCCGGTATTTTGTTTTTTTGTTTCGAAGGTGATAGGCTAGCTGAAAGACGGTCGCTTCTACATTGTTTCGTTTCTGAAGCTCTTCGATCGTTCGTTCTCGCATCTTCCTGCGAAGCTCGGATGTTCTAAGCATTTTCCTGTCAAAGTAATAATGGCCTTTTTCATTCTTGATATACCATAGGTCCCGGGTACTTCTTTTGGTCTTTTTAGCCATCTTCGCTATCTGGGTCTCACCCGTATGTGTATCGGTAACCAATAGCTCATCTTTAACGTTCATTTCCAGTTCATAGCGGGATTCGGTACCCGAAAGACCGGTGAAAACCATGTCGATTTTTTTGCAAAACTCATCATTATCAGGACTTTGATAACCGCCATCGGCGTGCACCTTTTCCACTGGCTGTTGGGTTACTTCCTCGGTAGCCTGGATCGAAGGTTGAACAAAGTCCTTATCGTTGGCGCTGGCAGTCTGGACATTTATATTGGTAACCAAGTTGAGCGGTTCATCGGAACAAGTCTCGGTGATATTGGCACAGTAACCTTTTACTTTCTGGTCACCCTTGTTCCTGTAAGTGCAATCGGGATCATGAGGAGACTGGACGCTGTTGGAACGGATCTCCTCTTTGGGACGCAGTTCAATCTTATGGCCTTCCAGTATCTTGTACTGCTCCTGAAAGACCCGATGGAGCAATAAGGAATGTTCGCTCGTGTCGTTTTTAAATATGAGTGTCAACCTGTAGAACAGGGCTCCGAGAGATTGCATGCGGTTTCTGATCTCCTCCCTGGTTTGACGGTAAAGAGTCACCTCGGGATCTTCCTCCACCAATTGTGACAACTGAGCTTTGACCGACTTGGGCAAACGTGAAAGGCCATTTTTATCCAGGCTTTTGAAGAACAATTGCAGTGTTTGATGAATAATCTCGAACCGTGAGTAAAGGGCAATATTGCTTCCGATCAACTTGCTGTCCATGCGGATACTGCGGCCGTCCACTTTGAACTCCTTGACCTGCTCGCTAGTGACCATGGCAAATGCCTGTGAAAGAAGGTCCACATCGTGCTCCCGGTTGTATAGGTGAATCCGTTTGCGAAACAGGTAATAGGTGAACTCAACGGGTATCTCGTCGCTGAGGTTAATGAGTCCGAAAGCCTTGCGAACCAGTAAATTAAAGCTGCACTGTTCGAATAGCTCCTGGTCACTCCAGCCCATTCCCTCCTTAAGGATCATCATTCCCACCATAGTGGAGACGGAGGCGTTGGGTGCCCCCATTCGGTCGCTGAACAGGGCACTGAAGAGGGATTCGTCAATATGGCTGACAATTTGGGCATAGAACTGGTTGTGCCAGCTACGGCTGTTTTCATACTTCTTCTTAGCCTTACCACTCAGCTGCAGAGGAACATTCCCGAAAAGGTCGATCTGGGCATCCTTGATGGTCTTTTTAAACATACGCTGATTCATATAATTGATGAGTGGAAGGTAAAGAAAAATTATGACAAATCAAAGTTTATACGTTTGATATTCAGTTATATAAGTGAATATTTATCAACAAATTTATTAACACAAAAGTTTAATTGAACGTCCTTCCGACTTTTCGGAGTGGACTCAA
>CAYYJE010000002.1:0-55184 GCA_964472165.1 uncultured Prolixibacteraceae bacterium
TTAAAACCCGTCTTTGTGGATGTGGATCCCGATGATTTCAATATTGACGTTTCCCTGATCGAAAGTGCCATTACTCCCCGCACAAGGGCCATCCTGCCGGTCCATCTTTTCGGGCAGCATGCCCGGATGGAAAAGATCCTCGACATTGCCCAAAGGCACGGCCTGGCGGTAGTGGAAGATGCGGCCCAGTCGCTGGGATCGGATTATCTCTTCAGCAACGGGGAGCGCCACAGGTCGGGGACCATGGGCATCATCGGGTGTACCTCCTTTTTCCCCTCCAAGAACCTGGGGGCATTCGGTGATGGCGGAGCCCTTTTTACCCGCGATGAGGAAATGGCCACCCGGATCCGGTCTATTGCCAACCATGGGATGAAGGTGCGCTACTATTACGACAGGATCGGCATGAATTCGCGGCTCGACAGCCTCCAGGCCGCCATCCTCGATGTCAAGCTCAAACATCTCGATGACTATGTGGCAGCCCGCCAAAAGGCTGCTGATTGGTATGACCAACACCTGCAGGGGGTGGGCGATCTCATCACCCCTGTGCGCCGGCCCTGGTCAACCCATTCCTATCACCAGTATACTATCAGGACTCCCCAACGGGATGCCCTGCATCAGTACCTGAAGGAAAAGGGGATTCCTTCGATGGTGTATTACCCGAAGGTCATTCATCTCCAGGAGGCATACCAGTACCTGGGCTACCGGAAAGGGGATTTTCCCGTGAGTGAAATGCTGACCGAAAACGTCCTTTCCCTTCCCATGCACACCGAACTCGATGAAGTACAACTGGAATACATCGTCACCCAGATAAAGGCTTTTTTTTAATTAGCTGGCATTTTGTTTCATTATCCAGATACTGGAGGTTAAAAGCCGTGAGCAATCCCTGTTTTTTTAAAATTCAATATTTGCGGTAAATTTCTTAACTTTACTTCAAAAACATCCCGAATGGTCGACAATCAGGTCATAGGAGAGATTACGCGTTTGCTGAAGGAGGAAGGGGCGCAGAAGGTTATCCTCTTTGGTTCCTACGCTTCCGGAAAAGCGGAAGAGGAGAGTGATCTGGATCTGCTGGTAGTAACACCAGGTGATTTCATTCCAGCATCTAACCGGGAGAAAATGGATTTGCACCATCGGTTCAACTCTCGGATTAAATTTTACCGTAGTCTGATACCCATTGATTTATTGGTTTATACCAGGGCGATGTTTAATATGGCGATGGTTTCACCCAATCTTTTTTTCAGGGAGATTCAAAATAAAGGCGTAGTATTGTATGAAGCAGTCAACTGAAGCATGGCTTACAGCTGCAAATGATGATTTAATGGCGATTGAATCGCTTCTGGTCAATGCAGCGCTAACACATATTGTTGCATTCCATGCACAACAAGCCATCGAAAAGTCAATGAAAGCTGTTTTTGAAGAGGTCGAAATACCAATAATTAGAACACATAACCTGGAGACACTTTTTTCAAAGATAAAATCTGAGATTCAACCGGAATTGGATGAAATAATACTCGCCGAATTGGACCGGCTTTACCTGGATGCCCGCTATCCGGGTGATTTCGGTTTGATGCCATTTGGAAAACCAACTCCGGAAGAAGCTTTAACATACTATGAGGAGGCAAAACGCTTCAGGGGCATAGTACTGAATAAACTGATTGGTCAATGATGCAAAATTATTACGCCCATCCGACTGCCGTTATTGATAAAGGAGCCCTTATTGGCGAGGGAACGAAGATCTGGCATTTCTGCCATGTGATGTCCTCGGCCCGCATCGGGAAGTGCTGCAGTCTGGGCCAGAATGTCTTTGTGGCTGCTGATGTGGTGCTGGGGAACAACGTAAAGGTGCAGAACAACGTGTCACTCTATACCGGGGTGATCTGCGAAGACGATGTATTCCTGGGACCATCGATGGTCTTCACCAATGTGATGAATCCCCGGAGTGCCGTGAACCGGAAGGATGAATACCGGCGGACCCTGGTGAAACGGGGGGCCACCATTGGCGCCAATGCCACCATTGTCTGCGGGATTATGCTTGGGAAATTCTGTTTTATCGGGGCCGGGGCCGTGGTCATCCGCAACGTGCCCGATTATGCCCTGATGGTGGGTAATCCGGCCCGCCAAACCGGCTGGATGAGCGAAGCCGGCGAAAAACTGCTCTTCCTCGACGGCCATTACGCCCAGTGCCCCCTTACCGGCGAGAAGTATGTTCTCGAAAGCGGTGAGGTCCGCAAATTCTCCGGCCCTTCTCCCATGCTTGCCTGATGCTTGTAAACATAGCGGGTATTAGCTCCAAATTGTATCAGTTCGGATAAATTCAGTTAATCGTGTGTTATGTTTAATCTATTGCATGATAGTATACTCCGCGTCCTTCACCGGTTTTAAGTATAAACCCTTCCCTGACCAGAAAAGCCAGATCTTTTTTCAGCGTGTTGCGTGAGTAGCTATTTAACTGGCTCTCTATTTCGCCGACCTGTGCGGTTTTATTTTCATTTATATAGTCCAGAACACTTTGCTGACGCTTGTTTAACCTTGTTCGAAGAGAACTGTATGTTTCATATTTTGCTTCAAGTCTGTGACTTAATTCAATCATACAATCTAAAAAAAAGAGTATCCAGCTGTCAATACGCTCGTTTTCCTTATACCGGTTTTTCTGACATTCCATCAATACCCTGTAATAAGCCTCTTTCCTGGTTTCTATCACGTTTTCAAAAGAGATGTACCGGATAAATCTGTAATCCTGCTTCATTAAAATCAACGTTGTTAAAAGCCTCGACAAACGTCCATTGCCGTCCTGATAAGGATGGATAGATAAAAACTCGTATACAAAGACTGCCGTTATCATCAAGGGATGTAAATCTTTCTTTGCCAGCCTTTCATTGGTCCATGCAATTAAACCCTGCATCTCATCTGGTGTTAAATGAGGCGCTGTTGTCCTGAAGATCGTTCGTTGTGTTCCATCCGGATAATTGGCCACTACCTGGTTGGAAAGCACTTTATAGTGTCCCTTGTGTCTCTGGTCCTTTTCACTGTATTTCAGAAGAATGCCATGTATTTGATGGATATAACGTTCTTCCAGATCAATTTCAGCATAACTTTCCAAAATGATCTCCAAAGCGTCGTAATAGCCAACCACCTCTTGTTCATCACGGCTTTGCATCTTCGTTATTTTTACTGACTTTAGAAGTTTTTCCACTTCCTCATCGGTAAGCGTTGCACCTTCAATACGGGTAGATGACCCAATACTTTCTATCGTGGCGATCTTCCTGAGCTCTTTCAGGTATTTGCTTTGCTGGTCTTCGATCGCTTTCCAACTGCCATTAAAGGTATCGATAATGCCAAGTTGCTGACTTATTTGCTGATAAACTGTACTGTTAAAGTCCAGTTTTATTTTCATGTGATCAGTTATATCCATTTTGTATCCAAATTTATCCAAATGTAGTAAAAACAATGGATATATCCATTTTGTATCCAATTATATCCATTTTTGCGACAACTGCGAATATGATCGAATAACAAAACAGAACTTCAGTAATTATCAAAACTAGCAGAATATAAAAGTTTTGATAGTCAGATCTAACTTTGAATGGCTGTACCTATCCGTATTATCTCCCCTGCCAGGTGGCGGCGGGAGAACTTTTCAATCTCCTTTGGGGGTTCGGCTGCTTCCCCTTTTTGCCACCGGCGGAATTCTTTTTCCAGGGCAGACTGTATCCCCTCCACATCGGAGAATGAGTGATAGCTGCCGGCGCCGGTTTGGGTAAGGATATCTTCACAGTCACTGCCCGATGGACCGATGGCCAGGATGGGCCGTCCCAGGGCTATGTATTCATACATCTTTCCGGGGAGAATCTCCCTGGCATTGGGGGCATCGTTGAGCGGCAACAGCAAAACCGGTGAATGGCTCAGCAATCGCAGCCCCTCCCGGTGTTCCAGGTGGGGAAGGACTTCAAGTTGCTCCCCGAGTCCATGACCCCTGATTTCCCGCAGGATGGTCTCATCGGTCTGCCCGATCAGCCTGATCTTTAACTTTTCCCCGAAGGCGGGGATTTCAGAAACAAGCTGCTCCAGGGCGGTCCAGAGGGCAGAGGGATTCCGGTCGCGGTTAAAAGCCCCGAAATGGCTGATGATAAACCGGCTGGTTTCATTTTCTGTTAGCTCTGCCGGATGGCAGGGTCCTTCAAAATCTGCAGGATCGAAGCCGTTGTAGACCACATGGACTTCTCTGCCGGCGAGGGCTTCGAGCGACCGCTTCATGCCGGGACTTACCACGGTCACCACGTCAGCGGAAGTCAGTACCTTTTTTTCAAGACAGCGGTGAATCCGGTCGGCCAGCCAAGTGAGCTTCAGCCGGTGGTAGAAATCGATGCCCGTCCAGGGATCCCGGAAATCGGCAAGCCAGGGCACTTTCACCTGCTTCTTCAGCTTCAGGGCAATCAGGTGCATGCTGTGGGGAGGGCCAGTGGAGACGATCAGGTCGACAGGATGCTCTGCCAGGTAATTCCGGAGAAATTTCACGGAAGGCCTGACCCAGAAAACGCGGGGGTCGGGGATCAGCAGATTGCCGCGTATGAAAACTGCCACCCTCTCCTTCAGGAAGCCCCTTGAGGCTTCGGAGATATACCCCGACTTAAAGCGGCTTTCCTTTGATTTTCCCGTCAGCTTCCTGAAAAGGTTGTAGGGCTCCCAGATGGGGGTGCCGATGACTTCCGCTTCCGCGGGCACTTCCGCCAGCAGGCTTTCGTCGATCACCGAAGGGTCGGGATTCTCCGGAGTGTAAATCACCGGTTGCCAGCCATATTCAGGCAGGTATTTCGACATCTTGAGCCAGCGCATCACGCCGCCTCCCCCCGCCGGAGGCCAGTAATAGGTTATGATCAGGACACGTTTCATTAACTCCAAAGTTAGTGATTTGGAGATATCGTTTCAACTTTCACTCGCAGAAGCAGCAAGTCAGGAGTACGAACCTGCCGGAAAAATTTTCGCTGACCAGGCAGTAATGAGTGAGAACTCATTCATATAGTTCATTTTTTACATCTTCTGCATTAAATCTCATTCATAAACAGATTTTTCATGCTCACTTTTTCCGCCACGATCTCCCTGATCCTTTCCACCGGGATCCGCTGCTGCTCCATGGTGTCGCGGTAGCGGATGGTCACCGTATTGTCCTGTTCGGTCTGGTGGTCGATGGTGATGCAGAAAGGGGTGCCGATGGCATCCTGGCGGCGGTAGCGCTTGCCGATGGAATCCTTTTCGTCGTACTGGCAGTTGAAGTCGAACTTCAGTCTGTCGATGATTTCACGGGCTTTTTCAGGCTGGCCGTCCTTTTTGACCAGGGGCAGCACCGCCAGCTTCACAGGAGCCAGCGACGGAGGAATGCGCAATACCGTCCGGATATCCTTCTCCCCGTTGGCGCCCGTCACTTCCTCCTCATGGTAGGAGGCGGCGATCACCTGCAGGAACATGCGGTCGACTCCGATGGAGGTTTCCACCACGTAAGGAACATATGATTCGTTCTTCTCGGGATCGAAGTAGCGGAGCTTTTTTCCGGAATATTGTTCGTGTTGCGACAGGTCGAAATCGGTACGTGAGTGGATTCCCTCCACCTCCTTGAACCCGAAGGGGAAGCGGTATTCGATGTCGACGGCGGCGTTGGCGTAATGGGCCAGCTTTTCATGCTCGTGGAAGCGGTAGTTTTCACTGCCGAAGCCCAGGGCCTGGTGCCACTTCATGCGGGCCTCCCTCCAGGTGCGGAACCATTCCAGCTCGGTGCCGGGTTCCACGAAAAACTGCATCTCCATCTGTTCGAATTCCCGCATACGGAAGATAAACTGGCGGGCGACGATTTCATTACGGAAGGCTTTGCCAATCTGGGCGATCCCGAAGGGGATCTTCATGCGTCCGCTTTTCTGGACGTTGAGGTAGTTGACAAAGATACCCTGGGCTGTTTCCGGACGCAGGAAAATCTTCATGGCCCCGTCGGCAGTGGAGCCCATATCGGTGGAAAACATCAGGTTGAACTGCCTCACTTCGGTCCAGTTGCGGGTCCCCGACACCGGACAGACGATCTCCTGGTCGATGATGATCTGACGCAGCTCCTCCAGGTTGCTGTCGTTGAGGGCCCGGGCAAAACGGCTGTGCAGCCCGTCCCATTTCTCCTGGTTTTCAAGAACCCTCGCGTTGGTGGCCCGGAAGTGCCCTTCATCAAAGGCATCGCCAAACCGTTTCCGGGCTTTATCAACCTCCTTCGTGATCTTGTCTTCGATTTTGGCCAGTTGCTCCTCGATGAGTACGTCGGCGCGGTACCGCTTCTTGGAGTCCTTGTTGTCGATTAGTGGGTCGTTGAAGGCATCGACATGGCCCGAGGCCTTCCAGATGGTGGGGTGCATGAAAATGGCGGAATCGATGCCCACCACGTTCTCATGCAGCAAAATCATGCTGTCCCACCAGTATTTCTTGATGTTGTTCTTCAGTTCGACACCATACTGGCCGTAGTCGTATACCGCTGAAAGGCCGTCATAGATTTCGCTGGATTGAAAAACGTAGCCATACTCCTTGCAATGGGCCACCAGTTTTTTAAAGACATCTTCCATGTTGTATTATTTCTGAATTTTAGACCGGCAAAAATAAGGGATAAATCAACACAATGGGGATACCGGGGATAATAATACCAGCCTGGTACGGGCAGTGAATATGGAAAATCCGGCATTTGCCGGGGGATGGGGTTAGTCTACTTCCTCAAAGTCGACGTATTCTCCTTCGGTGTGTTTGTTGTTTCTGACATTCCGGTCCTTTTCTACCGTCACATCACCTTCATAACGCCGGCTACGCTGTTGCTCCCTGATTTGTTCCTCCATTCGGGTCTGCATGTTCTTCATGGTTTTCTGCATAAACAGGGGAAACAGGTATTTAGTAACCAACTTCACGCCGTACCAAATGACCAGAATAATGAAAAGTGTTCTGAAAAAAGATACTATGGTCAGTAAAACAAAAAGGTTCATTGTCAAATTATCTAATTGTGGTGTGACCGCAATTTGCGGGTTCAGGAGGCAAAATTAATGTTTTTTATTTTTTGATGACATTGCCACCTGAAGAAGAAGTCACATTTAACGATTCAGGTGATCCCGAATAGAAAATGTTGCCGCCGCTGGAAGCATTTGCGGAGAGTTCAGAAAGGACTGATATCCATGTATTTCCCCCGCTTGAGGCATTGACGCTGCACTTTTCGGTTTTAATCTCCCCGGCTTTTACATTGGCGCCGGAAGAAGTCCTGATGGTGAGTTCCCGGGAAGTGCCTTCCAGGAAAATATTGGATCCGGAAGAGGCGGACACATCCAGTTTCTGGCCTGCAAGGTTGAGGCGGATGTTACTTCCGGCTGATCCCCTGACGTTTAATTCGTCGACTTCCATCATATTGTCGGCAAAGAGATTGCTTCCGGCAGTTCCGGATATTTCAGTGAGCCCGGGTGTGGTAACCATTACCTTTTTTTCTTTGGCTTTCCAGATTCCGGCAGAGGTTTTGATTTCCAGGATGCCATCTTCCACGATAGTTTCTATGTACTCATGCAGGTTTTCATCGGCAACAACCACCACTTTCTGCTGGTCTCCCTGTATCAGGTGAACAGTCATTCCGCTGGTCACACTTATTCCCTGAAAAACATCTACCTTACGGGTTTCTTCTTTCACTTTCCCATTCCCGGATACCGAAGGACCGATGAACAGACAAGATGAGAGCGAGAATCCCGCCATCGACAGTAATATGGAAAAGAGAAGCCGGTGCATGTGGTAAATATATAACTTGATAAACCTACATGCAAACATAGGTATGGAAATCCCTGATAGATATTGATTTTCGCCCAATGGTCGAAAAATACCGGTAAAAGGGAGAATTTGTCACTGCAAGGGGAATTTCTTTCCGGGTAATTTTCGCAAACTCTTTCTTTTAATGATATTTAACGGAAAGCACCGTTGAGGGGGTAATTTATATTTTCGTAAGTTTTGCTAAGTTTGTCGTCCACAAATTACAAGAAGATGAAGATTAAAAAAGTTATTGCCGGGTTGGTCATTCTCCTTTTTGCAGGAATTACCCTGTACAGTTTTACCAATGACCAGAAGAATTTCGAAATTGCCAAAAATCTTGATATTTATTACTCACTTTTCCGGGAACTGAATGCCTTTTATGTGGACGACATCAATCCGAACAAACTGGTAAAGGAAAGCATTGACAAGATGCTGGAATCCCTCGATCCCTATACCAATTATATTTCAGAGGATGATGTGGAAGATTTCAGGTTTATGACGACCGGTGAATATGCGGGTATTGGGGCCCTGATCAGCAAGCAGAATGACAAGATCATCATTGCTGAACCCTACGAGGGATTTCCCGCGCAGAAATCGGGACTCAAAGCAGGGGATGTCATATTGGAAGTGGAAGGCAAAACTACAACCACGATGACCACGGAAGATGTGAGCAACTTGTTGAAAGGGCCGGCCATGAAACCGGTGAAGATCAAAATTCAGCGTCCCGGAGATAAAAAACCTTTTGAAGTGAATGTGGTAAGGGAGAAAATCACCATTGATGCTGTTCCGTATTATGGCATGGTTGACGACCGTACCGGCTATATCCGGCTTTCCAATTTTACGCAGAATTGCGGGGAAGAGGTAAAAAAGGCTTTTCTGGAATTGAAAAAGCAAAATCCGGAGTCGCTGATCCTTGACCTGCGTTCCAACCCCGGAGGATTGCTGATTGAATCGGTGAAGATTATGAATTTGTTTGTACCCCGGGGTTCGGAGATTGTCAGCACGCGAGGGAAAGTCAAGGAGTGGGACAATACCTATAAAGCCACGCAGAATCCGGTGGATACCACGATAAGGATTGCAGTGATTACAAACCGCGCATCGGCTTCGGCTTCGGAAATTATTGCCGGTGCCATGCAGGATCTCGACCGCGGTCTGGTTATAGGTACCAGGACTTTTGGCAAGGGGTTGGTGCAAACCACGCGCGATTTAAGTTACAATACCAAACTGAAAGTAACCACGGCCAAATACTATGTTCCCAGCGGACGGTGCATACAGGCGCTTGACTACACCCACCGGAACGAAGATGGCAGTGTGGGTACTGTTCCCGATACCCTTATTTCTGAATTTTCAACCAGGGCTGGCAGGAAGGTTTTTGATGGAGGGGGTGTGGTTCCGGACATCAAGGTTGAACAGGAAGAATTAAGCCGGCTGGCAATCGAACTGGTCACCCGGTTTACCATTTTTGACTTTGCCACCCAATTTGCCGCAAAAAACCCGACCATCCTGCAACCGGAGGAGTTTGTCATTACCGGTGACATATACAACGATTTTTCCGCCTTCGTGAAAAACAACAGCTTTCAATATGACTCCGAAACAGAAAAGGCATTTGAACAGCTTGTCCAAACTGCCAAAGAGGAGAAGTATTTTGATGTAAATGGCGAGAAGTTCAGTCTGCTGGAAGCCAGTTTAAAACCCGACCTTGACAAGGACCTGCAGCTTTTCCGCAAGGAGATCAGTGATCTGCTGAAAGATGAGATTGTGGGCCGGTATTACTACCAGAAAGGGGCGATCAGGGCTACCATAAAGGCGGATCCCGACATTCTGAAAGCCCGTGAGGTGCTTAATAACCAGGGGGAGTATTCCGGATATTTCAAACCTGGAACCGTCATCTCTGCCAACTAGGAGTATGTCGGACCGGGTTTTTTTTAACCACAAAGACACAAAGGAAAGCACAGGGAGCACTAAGATTTTCAGTGAATCTTAGTGCTCTTTGTGTCTTAGTGGTTAAATTTTACAGTTTTTCCATGGAAAGCTAAAGTGCCGACTGGAACTGCCTCAGGAAGCGTACGTCGTTTTCGAAATAGAGCCGGATATCCTTTACTCCGTAGAGCAGCATGGTAATGCGCTCGATTCCCATCCCAAAGGCGAAGCCGGTGTATTTTTCACTGTCAATATTACAGGCATCCAGCACATTGGGATCAACCATACCGCATCCCAAAATTTCAAGCCATCCGGTATATTTGCATAAGTTACAACCTTTTCCGCCGCATATGGAGCAGCTTACATCCATTTCTGCCGAAGGTTCGGTAAACGGAAAGTAGGAGGGGCGAAGTCTGATCTTTGTTTCTTCACCGAACAATTCACGGGCAAAATAGAGCAGGGTCTGTTTAAGGTCGGCAAAGGAGACATTTTCATCCACATAGAGTCCTTCAACCTGATGGAATATACAGTGGGAACGTGCTGAAATTGCCTCATTCCGGAACACTCTGCCCGGAAAAATGGCGCGGATGGGTGGTTGGGTATGTTCCATTACCCTGATCTGCACACTCGATGTGTGGGTACGCAACAGTACGTCGGGATTTTTTTCAATAAAGAAAGTATCCTGCATATCGCGGGCCGGATGTTCCGGCGGAAAATTGAGTGCTGAAAAAACATGCCAGTCGTCCTCAATTTCAGGCCCTTCTGCCACTGTAAAACCCAACCTTCCGAATATTTCAATAATACGGTTGCGAACGACAGAAAGCGGGTGACGGGTTCCGAGACCCATGGAATCACCTGGCAGGGTCAGGTCGGCATGGGCATTTCCCGTTTCCTCGTGGTCAAAGGATTCCTTGAGTTGGTTGATTTTCTCCGTAGCAACAGTTTTAAGGTCATTCAACGCTTTGCCGACTTCCTTTTTCAATGTGGGGTGGACATCTTTAAATTCGGCAAAAAGCTGGTTAATCACCCCTTTTTTACTGATCAATCTGATGCGCAACTCTTCCACAGCCTCCCGGGTGCCCGGTCTGGCCGAGGCGATTTCATCCATTAAGGCTTTAATTCTTTCCAACATGGTTAAAAATGTATGATCGCTTGTTCTACTTCAGCGTAAGTACAGTTGTTCCGATATTGCTCCCGTCGGCAAAAAGGTCAATGGTATAATTGCCGGGTACCAGGGGTTGCTCTCCTTTGTTGTCCCAATAAATTGCCACAGGAATATCGTTTCCTTCATAATTGATTTCCCGGACGGCCGAATAGGGAATTTTAAGATCTTCAAATTCAAAAAGATCTCCGGACGATTTATTCAACAGCAACTGGTCGGGCCGCATGATGCGGAGATATATATTTTTGGACCCCCGCTTGGCTGTCACATTCTGGCTGACAATAAAATTCACCCTGATCATTGTGGTGCGTTCAGCGAACCGGGTATCTTTTTCCCTGTCGTTCAGCCCGGAAGCCGTTACTTCCCTGACCTCCAGAGTTGCCGCTCTTTTCAGGGTTTGCTCAAGCTGCTCTTTCTCCTGCGACAATTGGGTATTGCGCGATTCCACCTGGCGGGCTTGTTCCTTTACCTCCAGGTTCTCGGCCATCAGGATTTTATTTCTTCGGTTGAGGGAGTCGATCTGAACCACATAGTTTCGCATGATGTCACGCAAAGTGGTAACCTCTTTCTGATACCGGTTGATCTGTTGAAGGCTCATCTTTTTGGTTTGCTCGACTTCAAGCAACAGATCCTTCACCTTCGACTGTGCTCCAACCATCTGCATCGTCAGGGTATCGTTCTCTACCTTTAGCGAGTCGTAGCCGTTAATAATCTGGGTAAGTTCAACCTGAATGGAATCCTTTTGTGCGGTAATCTCATTAACGATGAGTCTGTTATTCCTTCTTTGGGAGAAAAAGAGGAAAAGCATGACCGCAAGGATCATGACCAGTAAAATCACAATGACATTATTTCTCCGGTCTTTGGGAGTTTCGCCAAGGAAGTTCTTTTTCTTTCCGGTCTCGTAATTCATTGCCATTCAGATCAGAGTTTATGGCCCAAAAGTAAGAACTTTTTACCGTCTGACCAACCCTTTTCTCACAGGAGAAGGCGATCGTTAATTTCCCGGCATACCAAAGGGATTGCCGCTGCCGGTTTGCGGAACCTCTCTTTCCTGTTCCGTATTTTTCCGTTGCTGTTCCTGCAGCTGTTTTAGCCGCAATTCCTCCTCTTCCTTGTCAATGAGCACTTTCCTGAAGGTTGGATCTGGTTTCAGATCCCATTCATACTGGTTATCCCAGTTGGATCGCACTTTAACAATTTCTGGCAGGTAAGCGACCCTTTCCGGTTGAAGCCGGTTGGTGAAATCACCGGGATCCCATTTGCCGTTGTGATTCCTGTCGAAAACAATTTTCACCCTGTATTTTGCCGGAGCGAGAAAGTCGAAGGTTATCCTGCCCTCTGCTTCCGTTTCCAGGGTTTTGATCACTTTCTCCTCCCTGGTATTTTCCAGGAGTTGAACCAACAGCTTTTCACTGACAGAAGTCAGATTCAGGATAATTCTTCCGTAGAAATCATCCTTTTGGGTGGTGAATTGTTTTTTGATCTTTTGACTGGTTATCCCGTATATGTTTAAACAGGCAGCGGAGTCAATCTCCAGCACATAGGAGGTGTTGGGCTCCCATTCGTGATCAATCCGGTATGTGCGCCAGTCGGTTGTGTCCCTGTAGGCTTTGATTTTCAACGGAGTGGAGGTAAGATCATCCGCTATTAAAAGCCTGATCGCAGAAAGATCGAAGCTTTTTACCGGCTCGGGAGTATTGATATAAATGGGGCTGTTAAGGTCGAATCCACTGCTCTTGATGTTGTCTGAAAACTGGAATTCCACAATCTGTGGTGTTTCATCCTCTTTTTTTCTACGGCGGGTTTCGGCGCGTTCCTTTTCCGTGAATATCAGGGGAATGGTATCTTTTTGCAGGTACTGCTGACGGGTTGAATCAAGCTGGTAATATGCCAGTTCAACCTGGATGGTATCCATTCTGGAAACAAGGGTATCGGTGATCCACATGGTAAGGGAGTCGATTTCGGGGTTGTGTTCCAGGATATACCAATCGTCTGACTCGTGGTTGAGGAGGGTTATGCCCAGTGTGTCCTTTACCGTTTCACCGAAAACGAAGGTGCATTTTTGACGTGAATTCCGAATTGATTTGTCCAGGAACTGTTCAAAGATTTCTTCCGTGAAACATCGCAAAAAAACAGGTTCAGGTTTAAAAATGGTGTGGCCTGAAATCAGGAGTGAATCGGCGCCGATGGCCAGGGTGTCGGGATCTGCCACATATTGTGCCGTAGGGATGATTAAAGAATCGGAAAAGGCAAACTCTTCCGCACCGGCGTCATACATGAGGTTGCTGTTTGCATCATTAATGGCATAAATCCGGTATGTACCCGTTTTCACATTGTCGAACAGGTACAAACCCCGCTGATCGGTGCGGGCAATATAATCGGGTTTGGTCCGCATCACAGCGGTATCGTTCAGGTTGCTGTATAGCATGACGATGATTTTCTCCAGAGGCTCCAGTTTTTCGGCATTTTTCACCATTCCTGCCACTCTCAGGGTGTCAATGGCCTCACCGGTACTGAACAACATCCGCAAACCCAGGTAGGGGTTCTGTTCATTGTTGTCGACCACCGAATTTTTAAAGTCCATGGAATAAGTCACATCGGGTTTCAGTTCTTCATTGAAGGTGACAATGAGCGAGCGCGATTTGGTTCTTACCGAAGGTCGTTTGGTAAGGGGAGGAGAAACAACGAGCGCTTCCGAAACCTGGTCGGGAACGATGTATTCATTGAAAGTAATTCTCACCTCTTTACCGGTGAAATTGGTGCTCATCATTGCCGGCAAAGTTTCAATCAGAAATGGGGGGATCGAATCCTTGGGGCCCCCGGTGGGCATCCCCTGATTGGCACATCTGGTGAAAAAAAGAAGTTCCGTCACCAAAGTGAAAAGTGCCAGCAAGGGCAAAATACGGCTGATTTTGTAGCGTTTCTGATTCTCCTTCATGGTCAATCCCTGACTGATGACGAATTTTTATGCCACAAACATACAAAATCCGGGAAAAAACCCTTTATTTCGTTTTCACAATTGTATAATTAAAGGTTTAGAGAACGGCCTTGTCCGTTTTGACCGGTTTAAACAATCCCATTGACATGTCGAAAAAAAGTAAAAAGGAAAAACGTACGGACTTGGCCACCTTCAACAAGAAAAACCTGAAGTCGGCCGTGCTGTCGGTGATGTATGACGATCCGGTGAAGATTTACAACTACAGGCAGATCTCTTCTGCATTGAAAATAAAGGATGATGAATCGAGAAAACTGGTTACCGTTGTTCTTGATGAATTGCATGAAAGTGGTTACCTTGAGCAGCAGGGCCGGGGAAAATTCCGGTTAAGGACGAGGGGTGGGACCATTACCGGAGTTGTGGACATGCAGTCCACCGGCTTTGCCTATGTGCATAGTGAAGAGGCCGATACTCCGGTTTATGTGTCGGCGCGAAACCTATTACATGGCATGGAGGGTGACAAAGTCAGGGTTCATCTTTTTGCCCGGAGAAAGGGGCATGATCTTGAGGGGGAAGTAGTGGAGATTCTGGAGAGGTCGAAAAAGTCATTTGTGGGCGTTGTGGAACTTGCCCGGAATTATGCGTTTTTAATGCCCAGCGGGAAATTCAGTTTTGACATCTTCATTCCTGCAGAATTTCTCAACGGCGTAAAAAACGGACAGAAGGCGGTGGCAGAAATTACGGAATGGCCTGCCAATGCCAGGAATCCGGTGGGGAGAATTACTGAAGTTTTGGGAGATGCCGGACATAATGATACGGAGATGCACGCGATTCTGGCCGAATTCGGTTTGCCGTTGCATTTTCCGGAAAATGTGGAAAAGGCAGCCGGAAAAATCGCGGATGAAATTACCGAAAGGGAATATGCGGTCAGGCGTGATTTCAGGAATGTCACCACTTTTACAATTGATCCGGCTGATGCAAAGGATTTTGATGATGCGCTTTCGCTCCGGCAACTCGCCGATGGAAATTGGGAGGTGGGGATCCATATTGCCGATGTGACCCATTATGTGAGGCCGGGATCTGTGCTGGAAGAGGAGGCTTACGAGCGGGGAACCTCGGTTTATCTTGTTGACCGGGTGGTTCCCATGTTGCCCGAACGGTTGTCAAATGGGGTTTGCTCCCTGCGCCCCAATGAGGATAAGCTCTGCTTTTCGGCTGTTTTTGAAATCACCGGAGAGGCAGTTGTGGTCGGGGAATGGTATGGGAAAACAGTAATAAACTCAGACCGCAGGTTTGCTTATGAAGAAGCGCAGGAGATCATAGAAACCGGCGAGGGCGAGCTGTCTGCTGAGATTCTGAAACTGAACGAACTGGCCATCAGGTTGAGGGAGAAACGGTTCCGGGGCGGCGCCATTGCTTTTGACAGGGTGGAGTTGAAATTCAATATTGACGAAAAGGGGAAGCCCCTATCGGTCTATTTCAAGGAAGCCAAAGCTTCAAATATGCTCATTGAAGAGTTTATGTTGCTGGCGAACAGAAAGGTGGCAGAGCTTATCGGAAAAACTGACCCAAAAAAGAGTCCCAAAACGTTTGTCTACCGGATTCATGACCGTCCTGATCCGGAAAAACTGGAAAATTTCAACAATTTCATCCACAAATTCGGATATGCCATTCAACTGGTTACTCCCCGGGGCGTTGCTGAATCCATGAATAATCTGTTGGTGAATGTGAAAGGAAAGAAAGAGCAGAATGTCATTGAAATGCTTGCGATCAGGGCAATGGCCAAAGCTGCATACTCCACCCGTAACATCGGGCATTATGGACTGGCCTTCGAGTACTATACCCATTTTACGTCTCCGATACGCCGTTATCCCGATATGATGGTCCACCGGCTGCTCGAAAAACACCTCGAAGGAGGCCGTGTGACCCATGCCGGGGACTATGAAGAAATGTGCCGTCATTCTTCCGATATGGAAAGCCGGGCGGCCAATGCAGAACGCTCCTCCGTGAAATACAAACAGGTGGAATTCATGCAGGACCATGTAGGCGAAATATATGCCGGGGTTATTTCCGGGGTGACGGATTGGGGAGTCTATGTGGAACTCGACAACAAAATTGAAGGAATGATCCCGATCGCACAGCTTGACGACGACTTTTATATCTTTGATGAGAAGAATTATCTGATCAGGGGGCGCCATAGTGACAGGGTGTTTCAATTGGGAGATCCTGTCCGGGTTAAGATTTGGAGAACTAACCTGGAAAAGAAGCAACTCGATTTCCTGCTTGCAGAGTCTGAGTCCGCCACCCCCGCCAACCCCGTCAACCCCGGCAGAAACCGCAGGAAATCGCAAAATTGAGCTATATTTGTTGTAAATTTGTAAGTCAACGACCATAATAGTATAACGGCAAATGGATAACCAGGGAGAAAATGGCTCAAAAAAAGAGTCTAACCGGGAGAGCATATTGAAAATTGCCCAGGAAATTTTCAGTAAATACGGATATAGGAAAACTACCCTCGATGACATCGCGAATGCGGTAAGGAAAGGGAAAAGTTCACTTTACTATTATTTTAAGAGCAAGGAAGACCTTTTCCAGGCGGTGATTATGAAAGAGGTGGAAGTGCTGGCAAAGGAACTGGATAAAGTGGTTAACCGGAATACCGATCCGGTCGATAAGCTGAGGGACTACCTGCTGACCAAGATCAACACTTTCAGAAATCTTGCCAATTTTTACAACGCACTGGAGAACGATGTGACTGCAATTGGATTCATTGAGGACATAAAAAGCCGGTATGAACAGGACGAGATCCGGATGATCAAGAGAATCCTGATTGAAGGCGTTCGCAAAAATGAATTTGAAATTTATGATTTTAACTTGGCTGCCATTGGAATTACCATGGCGATCAAAGGCCTGGAGATGCCCCTCTCTGCAGGTATCTACGGAAATATGAATCTGGAACGGAGCGTCGACGTGATCCTGAAAATCCTTTGTTACGGCATCATGAAACGCTGACGCGAAAAAGGTTTCCTTCTGTTATTCCTGAAAACATTTTATCCCCTTTGCCATGAGACGGGGAGCTTCATTGTGGCATCAGAACGAGGATCACCTGCCCACTTGTGATGTTGTCCATGGTATAGCAAAAAAAAGGCTCTTTAAAAAGAGCCGGCTCCGGGAGCCTTCCGTGTGGGTTGCGGGTAACGATGAAAAAGGAGGGCAGTATTTTTTTATTGAATACTGGTGCAAAGTTATGGTATGACGCATTTGTAATTGTTCCTAAAAGATAAGTATATTCACCAAATCGTAAAAATATAATTCTAAACCCAGGAGTTGTAGTTGTAGATGGCTTATATTCAGTCTGTTGCAGTACTTGTTCCGCTTTTGGCGACTTCAAACTGGGCTTTGATTTTTTTGTTGTCGAAACGATCCGGAAATCCCGCCAGGTATTTTCTGGGCATTTTCATGCTTGTTGCTTCTTTGTTGTACATGGGCCACGCCTTGTTATTTCATGAAATGGTTCAGGTGGTACGTTCACTACGAACCGGTGTATACTTTAACCTCCCTGATGGTTTTTCCGCTTTATTATCAGTACCTCAGGCTACTTACTGTTGACAGAGAATGGCGCAGAACTTACCTGTTTCACTATATTCCCGGGGTTGTGATGGGGCTTGTTGCAATTGTCCTTCACATTTTATTTCACGAAGAAGCACATAATTATTCGTTCGAACATTTTGTGAACAAATCAGGGATGCCTGGGTTGCAGGTAAATCCTGTTCTTTGTTTCGATATTTTCAGACGCATCCTTTACGGTTGCCAGGTGCTTTTCTACCTGTGGGCCGGAATAAAGATGGTATCAGCCTATCAGGAGCGGGTGGACCATTTTTATTCCAATTCTGCCGTACGAAGCATTAACTGGGTGAAAGCTCTGAACTTCAGTTTACTTGTGGCAGCCGCGCTGAGTATGATTTTTAATGTAGCCGGACGGAACATGTTTATGGATAAGCCCTCCCTGATGATGATTCCTTCCATCCTTTTCTCTCTCCTCTTTTTTGTGCTCGGATATCTGGGAAACTCGCAGAACCAGGTTGTCATCGAAATGCCGGAAAAGGTGCAGTCAGTGGTACTGACCGGTGATTCAGCAACCGGTGATGCCAACCCGGCAGGAGGTACGGGGATGGAAAATGAATTCGGGTTAAAACTCAGAGATTTGTTTGTGAAAGAGAGGCTGTTTTTAAATCCTGATCTTATAATCTGGGATGTAACCCGGGCATTGGGAACCAATCGCAGTTACGTATCCCACTATATTAATTCAGTATACGGGAAGAATTTTTCCATGTATGTCAATCAATACAGGGTAGAAGAAGCCAAAAAATTACTGGCCGGAGAAGAGGGTTCCCGTCTGTCGCTGGAAACCATAGGCAGCTTGTGCGGTTTTGGATCGTTGAACAATTTTATCCGCGTTTTCCGGATGTTTGAAAACACCACTCCCGGCAGTTACAGGGAACTTTGCCGGAAAAGTGAGGTCGTTGTGTGAGTAGGTTTTAGAAGACTAAAAGGCGTCCACTTTCCGGTAAGCCTCCAATACAGCCATTTCACCTTCTTTCCCGGGTTTGCTTTTGCCGTGTTCCATACAGAGGACACCCTCATAACCCTTTTTGTGGATATGTCTGAATATATTCAGGTAATTGATTTCTCCTGTGGTAGGTTCTTTTCTTCCCGGATTGTCACCGATGTGGAAGGCGCCGATATAATCCCATGCCATGTCGATGTTGGGAATGATGTTGCCTTCGGTAATCTGTTGGTGATACATGTCGTTTACAATTTTACAGCCTGGATGGTTTACTGCCTTGCAGATCATATAACTCTGCGGGATGGTTGTTAAAAAGAGTCCCGGATGGTCGGTATGGGCATTCAGGGGTTCCATCACCAGGGTTAATCCGGATGGACCTACAATGTCGCAACACATCCGCATGGTGTCAATCACATTGGCTGTCTGGTAATCCCATGCCAGTTTTTCATCGTAGCGGCCGGGTACTACGAGTGCTGTTTTTACATGGGTCCTTTTCTGAACTTCCAGGGCATCTTTCATTTTGCCGCGAAGCATCTCCATGATGGCCGGGTCACGGGTGACCATTGACCGGGTGCTGAAATCGGCATACAGCACGAAGGGGCCAAGGTCCATGCCAAGCCGTGCAAGCTCGTTGGCTATCTTTTCCTGTAAGGCTGGTTCTTTGTTCATCAGGCCATTGTCGAAAATTGCCCGGAATCCCTGGTCGTGAATAAACCGTATCTGGTCGATCGGATTGTCGCCGGCATGTTCTTTAAACATCCCGAATCCCGGAGCATACTTAAGTTTAAACTGCGCTGAATTCGAGGTTTTCTGTTCTGAGGCGAAACTTAAGAGTGAAGCCGACAAACCGGTAGCTGCCAGTGCTCCCCATGTTGATTGTTTCAGAAAATTTCTGCGTTCCATATCGGTGAGTGTTTTAAAATTCAGATAAAATAAGGTTTTAAAAATACAAATTGATTTTGAAACAGAAAGGATTTAAAGCGCAATTAAGAGAGGAAGTTAAAATTGCACTTAGGGTTATCGGGGGTTTTATTACTTTTACCGGTTCAAGAAAGAGGTGATATGCGAAGAATTTTTTCGGTTTTTCTATTTCTGTTTCTGATTCCCGGTATAAGAAGTTATGCCCAGGAAAAGCTTTCCAATGAGATGGAGGTATTCCATACCATTTCCAGCCACGACATCCTGGAATACGCAAGCGAACTGACTTCTGAAAAATACAGGGGGAGGTTGTCGGGTTCCCCGGGTTATGCCGCTGCAGCCGGATATGTGGCTGGGCTGCTCCGGGAGTGGGGACTTAAACCGGCTGTGAACGATACCTCCTATTTCCAGTGGTTTCCCAATGCCTATACCGAAGTGTTAAATCCTGGGAAAGTGATGATTCACCGGGGGAAGGAAGCAGGATCTGCGCGAAACAGGAAGCTGGGATTTCCGGAGGAATACTATCCCGGATCCAATTCGGCGACCGGAATAGTTACCGGCGAGGTGGTTTATGCCGGTTTTGGCATTTCTGCCCCTGAACTTGGGTACGATGATTATGCCGGCCTCGATGTAAAGGGAAAAATTGTACTCCTGGAATCAGGAACTCCTTACAGCCGTGATGATTCGGTTATGCTGAAGTGGGAACCCTACAGTTACCATCGCTATAAATTTCAGCAAGCCATGGAAATGGGTGCTGCCGGACTGTTGTATGTGGGGTTGACAGCCAATCCCAATACCACCTGGACCGACGGATTTGTGTATGCGCACATCAGCGAAGCCATTGCCGACGACATCCTTTCAGAAAAAGGGCTCCCCTATGCCGGCCTGAAAGCCGGAATTGCCAAAAAAATGGAACCCGGCTCATTTCCCTTGCGCAGGAAAGTGACCATCAAGGATTCGACCCGTCATTTTCCCCATACCAACTCCTGTAATGTGGCAGGGATCATCGAAGGAAGCGATCCTGTGCTCAAGAATGAAGCGATCATTGTTGGGGCACATCTCGATGCTATCGGCCATCCGGGTATGCTGTTCCCTGGTGCGCTGGACAATGCCTCGGGTTGTGCCGATCTCCTGGGAGCAGCCAGGGCTCTGGCCTCCCTGGAGGTCAAACCTCGCAGAACGGTTATCTTTCTCTTTTTCGGGGGTGAAGAATGCGGGCTTTACGGAAGTACTGCCTATACTCAAAACCCGCTTTGGCCGAAAGAAAAGGTGCATCTGATGCTCAACCTTGACATGGTGGGCAATGGTACGGGATTCTTCCTGCAGGGGGGATTGTCAAGCCCTGAATTGCTTCATCATTTCACCACTGGCAACGACAGCCTTATTCACCGGCCCATGAGAGCCACTGAAAACAGAACTTCTTTCGGCCGCTCCAGAACAGATGGTGCCGTATTCCAGAAAGCAGGTTACCCCATGATGAACCTTTGGACTTCGGGAACGGTTAAGCCGGTGTTCTATCACCAGCCGCTTGACAATACCGACGGGCTCACCCCTGAAATCATGGAAGATGCGGCTAAACTGCTTTACTTGGGTATCCTCGGTATTGCCAACGACACCTGTTTAAAACCCTGAGGACTATTTGGAAATTTGCCACAGCCGCTGTATTATAACATTCAGATATTCTAATCCTCTAACATTCTGACAATTGACAGCTGAGGGACACATACTCAAAATGAGGGCGGCATTTGCCACCCCGGTGGAGTATTATCTGCCTTTCAATGATACGGAGGTATCTATGAACAGGCTTATCGGCCACGAAATAGCGCTGGAATTTACGGGTATCATCCGCTGTATTTCCTGCGGAAAGATTACGAAAACCTCATTTGCACAGGGATTTTGCTACAATTGCCTACAAACCGCCCCTGAAGCGGGTGAGTCGGTTTTGCAGCCTGAACTGTCGAAGGCACACCTGGGTATTGCGCGCGATATGGAGTATGCGGAGAAGCACGATCTGATCGACCATGTGGTCTATCTGGCCTTGTCTCCAGGGTTGAAGGTGGGAGTCACCCGTCATCACCAGGTCCCCACGCGCTGGATTGACCAGGGGGCTACTGAGGCTGTGGCAGTAGCCCGGACCCCAAACCGGCATATCGCCGGTATCATGGAAGTTTGGCTCAAACAGTATTTCTCTGACAAAACCAACTGGAGGGATATGCTGCAAAATAAAAAGCCGGAAGTTGGATCGCTTGCCATTGAAAAGAGAGGGGTTTATAAACTGTTAACCCCGGAATTAAAGAAATACTGGCTCCACGGGGAGGAAACCACCCGCATCGAATATCCGGTTTTGTGTTATCCGGAGAAGATTGTCACCGTGACATTTGACAAAACACCCCGGATCACCGGTGTCCTCCAGGGAATTAAAGGCCAGTACCTCCTGCTGGGTGACGAAACTGCCCTGAATATCCGCAGGCACAACGGTTACCAGGTAAGAATGGTCTGGGAATCTGAATGAAGCGTTATCACTGATTACATCCCGAATATGAAAATCATGAAATTTGTCAACATTAGCTACAACCTGTTCGTAGCGGTTCTGGCCCTGCTGGTTGTCAATTATTTTCTGGAAATCGTTGCAATTCCGGCCTGGCTTATGATTGTCGTGCTCGTTGTGGCAGCCCTGTTGTTCTTTGCCCGGCAATATTACCGTTTTGGCAGGCATTGATCCGGACCGGGGGAATAAACATGATGGAATTCCTGTGTGGGGTTCCACAATTTTTGTTTATTTGAGGCAGGAAATTAAATGGAAAAACTGAATAGTCAACAATATTCAAACGAAATCATTATGGAAAATATCGACTGGAAAAATCTGGGATTCGGGTATAAAAAAACCGAATACAATGTACGCTGTTATTTCAGGAACGGCAAGTGGGGTGAACTGGAGGTCAGCTCTTCGGAGTTCATAGAGATGCACATAGGGGCTACAGCGCTTCATTACGGCCAGGAAGCCTTTGAAGGGCTGAAAGCTTTCAGGGGAAAGGACGGGAAAGTGCGGATTTTCAGGCTGAAAGACAATGACCTCCGGTTGAAGAGCTCCTGTGAAGGAATCATGATGGAGAAGTTGCCCGAAGGGTTGTTTGAAAAAGCGGTAAAAAAGGCTGTTCAGCTGAACATGTCCTTCATCCCTCCCTATGAATCGGGTGCATCGCTTTATATCAGGCCTTTGCTGATCGGGACAGGTGCCGAAATCGGTGTAAAACCTGCCACTGAATATTTATTTATCGTATTTGTAATGCCGGTTGGCCCCTATTTCCCGGAAGGGTTCAAGCCTACTGACCTGGTAATTCTCCGGAAGTATGACCGGGCAGCTCCGCAGGGTACCGGAAAATACAAAGTAGGCGGCAACTATGCAGCCAGCATGGTTGCAGGTTACAAAGCCAAAAAGGGAGGTTATTCGGCGGTTTTGTATCTCGACAGCAAAGAAAAGAAATACATTGACGAGTGTGGCCCGGCCAATTTCTTTGCCATAAAGGAGAATATCTATATCACTCCTGAATCGGACTCCATCCTTCCTTCCATTACCAACAAAAGCCTGATGGTACTGGCTGAGGAGATCGGTTTGAAAGTGGAAAGGAGAAAGGTTACCTACGAAGAGCTTGCCGGCTTTGAAGAGATCGGGGCTTGCGGAACCGCTGCTGTGATTTCACCTATCAAACGGATCTATGATGCCGATGAAGAGCGTGAGTTTCTTTACGGAACAGAGCCGGGGCCCTGGAGTACTAAATTGTACAATAAACTCCGTGCAATCCAGTATGGCGATGAGCCGGATACCCATGGGTGGACCACTGTTCTGGAGGAGTAAACGGTTATCGGTGTGAGAGACTCAGGGACTCAGAGATCAGGGGCTAAGGGACTGGATCACGGGATCACTGAATCACAGGATCACAGAAAAAGGGTAATCGGTGTTTCGCCGGTAATCGGTAATCCCCGATAAAAATGTACTTTTGTAGCCCGTACGAAAACGAGCTAATAAAAGGTAGGTATGATCAGGAAAAAAATCAGGGAGATTCTCAGGAGTCAGGAAACCGGCCAGGAAGTTCTTGTCAAAGGATGGGTAAGGACAAAGCGGAGCAGTAAGAATGTCAATTTCATAGCGCTGAATGACGGTTCCGTCATTCACAGCCTTCAGATCGTGGCCGATGTCACAAATTTTGATGAAGCCCTTTTTCGGGAGATCAACACAGGTGCAGCACTGGCGGTTACGGGGGTGTTGATGCCTTCGGCCGGAAGCGGCCAGCAGGTGGAGTTGATTGCCCGTCAGATTGAAATCCTGGGTGGTGCCGATCCCGAGAAATTCCCCATTCAGTCCAAGAAGCACTCACTTGAGTTCCTTCGTGAAAATGCACATCTCCGTTTCCGGACCAATACTTTCGGGGCAATTTTCAGAATCCGTCATGCCATGGCTTATGCCATCCACGACTATTTCAACCGTCATGGGTTTTATTATTTGCATACTCCGGTTATTACCGCTTCCGATGCAGAAGGGGCCGGGCAGATGTTCCGGGTTACCACCCTTGATGCACAGAATCCTCCCCTGAATGAGGAGGGGAAAGTTGATTTTTCTGAAGATTTCTTCGGACGGCCCACCAACCTGACTGTTTCCGGGCAATTGGAGGGAGAACTCGGGGCTACGGCTTTGGGCGAAATTTATACCTTCGGACCCACCTTCCGGGCTGAGAATTCCAACACCACCCGCCACCTGGCTGAATTCTGGATGATTGAGCCTGAAATGGCCTTTTATGACCTGAAGGACAACATGGACCTGGCCGAGGATTTCCTCAAATCCCTCATCCGGTATGCACTCGAACATTGCGTCGACGACCTTCACTTCCTGGCAGGCAGGCTGAAAGAGGAGGAAAAGGGAAAACCACAGGATCAGCAATCCATGGATCTGGTCGAAAAACTGAAGTTTGTGGCCGACAATGAATTTGTGAGGCTTACTTATACCGAAGCAATTGAGATCCTGAGAAATTCGAATGCCTATAAAAAGAAAAAATTCCAGTTTCCGGTAGAATGGGGCGTGGACCTTCAGAGCGAGCATGAACGTTACCTTGTGGAAAAACACTTTCAGAAACCGGTTATCCTCATCAATTACCCCAGGGAAATCAAGGCTTTTTATATGAAGCAGAATGAGGATGGCAAAACCGTGGCAGCCATGGATGTGCTTTTCCCGCAGATCGGTGAAATCATCGGGGGGTCGCAGCGGGAGGAAAATTATGGAAAACTGGTTGCCCGCATGGAAGAGATGCATATTCCGATTGACGAAATGTGGTGGTATCTCGATACCCGCAGGTTTGGCTCCGTGCCTCACAGCGGTTTCGGATTGGGGTTTGAAAGGTTTATCCTGTTTATCACCGGAATGGGAAATATCAGGGATGTAATAGCCTTCCCGAGGACACCCAAAAATGCGGAATTCTGATTCAAGTGAAAAAAGCACAGGAGTCATACTATCCCGGAAAATTTATTAAATTTGAACTTCCAGTATCAACCGGGAAATGAAACAGAAACTATCGCTGCAGCAAAAATTGTTACAGAAGCTTTCACCTCAGCAAATTCAGGTGATCAAGCTTCTCGAAATCCCTGCGTTGCAGCTTGAGCAGCGCATTAAAAAAGAGCTGGAAGAAAATCCCGTCCTGGAAGTGGAAGACGACTCTGCCTATGGGGAAGAGGAGAGTGAAAACCCGGAATTGCGAACCGATGAGGACAAAGACAACGAAGAGTTCTCAGTAGAAGATTATATGCCCGAAGATGAGATACCGGGTTATAAACTGCAAACCAACAACTATTCCCCCGACGACAAGCAGATGGACATCCCCTTCTCTGTTGGGGACACATTTCACGAATTCCTTCAGGAACAGGCTGGTATGGACAGCCTGAACGACCACCAGCAGATGCTTGCAGAATATATCATCGGGAATATTGACGAGGATGGTTATCTCAGGCGCGATTTGCCCTCCATCAGCGATGACCTTGCCTTTCATCTGAACATGAACGTGAGTGAGGAGGAGCTGGCAATAATTCTGGAGGTGATCCAGGGATTTGATCCTCCCGGGGTGGGTGCCCGCACGCTTCAGGAATGTTTGCTCCTCCAGCTGAATCGCAGACCGGGAGAACACCAGAAACTGGCCATCACCATTATCCGGGATTATTTCGAGGAATTTACCAAAAAGCATTACGACAAAATCTCACGCCGGCTCAACGTCGACGATACGGAGCTGAAACAGGCCATCGACCTGATCCTCAAACTCAATCCCAAACCCGGAAGCTCCTACAGCAATCCCCTTAATAAATCGAACCAGCATATTGTACCCGACTTTATTCTGGAAAGTGTGGATGGGGAACTGCAGCTGAGCCTGAACCAGAAAAACCTTCCTGAACTGAGGATCAATGAATCCTATCTCGACATGCTCCGCACAATGGCTGGAAACCGCAACAATTCCAACAAGAATACCCGGGAAGCTGCCAATTTTGTAAAGCAAAAACTCGATTCTGCACGATGGTTCATTGACGCAATCAGGCAACGGCAACAGACTTTACTGGCCACCATGGCTGAGATCATCGATCTTCAGAAGGAGTATTTCCGCGATGGGGATGAAACCAGGCTGAAACCCATGATACTGAAGGATATCTCAGAACGCACAGGACTGGATATCTCTACCATCTCCAGGGTTTCCAACAGCAAATATATCCAGACTCATTTTGGCATTTTTCCGTTGAAATATTTCTTTTCGGAGGCCATGCAAACTGACACCGGAGAAGAGGTTTCAACCCGCGAAATAAAGAAAATCCTGAAAGATTGTATCGACAATGAGGACAAGCGTCACCCGGTTACCGACGAGAAACTGACGGAAATCCTCAGGGAGAAGTCGTACAACATTGCCCGCCGGACAGTGGCAAAGTACCGGGAACAGCTTGAAATCCCGGTTGCCAGGATGCGCAAGGAACTCTGAGTTTTGTGCAGCGCGATTAATCCCTGAATTTGTAGCCAATACCTTTGAGGGTTTTGATGTGATCGTTGCCGATCTTTTCCCTCAGCTTGCGGATATGCACGTCGATGGTCCGGTCGCCCACCACCACATTTTCACCCCATACCGAAAAGTAAATCTCTTCACGGGTGAATACCTTTCCCGGCTTGGAGACCAGCAATGACAACAGTTCAAATTCTTTGCGCGGAAGGACCATCTCTTCGTTCCCGATTTTGACGAGGTACCGCTCTTTGTCGATTGTCAGGTTTCCAAATGACAAAGTATTTTCAGATACGGGAGCTTCTACCTCAATGGTGCCGGAGCTAAGGCGTTTCAGAAGGGCTTTGACCCTGCTAACCAACACTTTGGGCCGGATAGGTTTGGTGATATAATCGTCGGCACCAGCCTCAAATCCGGCAATCTGCGAGTAGTCTTCCCCCCGGGCAGTCAGAAAGGCTACCAGGGTATTCTGAAGCGAAGCTATTTTCCTGATTTCTTCACAGGTGGTAATTCCGTCCATCTCCGGCATCATCAGGTCCAGCAAAATCAAATGCGGCTGGGTTTTTTCCGCCAGCTTTAATGCTTCCCTGCCATTGGTCGCAGTATACACGGTAAAACCCTCTTTCTCGAGATTGTAACTGATGAATTCCAAAATGTCAGGTTCATCATCCACCAACAGAATCTTTGATTTTTCTTCACTCATAACTTCGTTTTTTGGTACTCAAATTTAATCCAATTGGCCGTATAATCATCTTAAAAAGGACAAATCGGTCAACCTTTGGTCATTTATTTTGCCTTTTCAAGGGTGAAGGTAAAGGTGGTGCCCTCATCGGGCTTACTTTTTACGTTAATGGTCTGGTTGTGCGCTTCAATGATATGTTTGACGATCGACAATCCCAGCCCGGTACCTCCCTGTTCCCTGCTTCTCGATTTGTCGACCCGGAAAAACCGTTCAAAGACCCTCACCAGATCTTTTTTTTCCATACCGATTCCATTGTCAGCCACCTCCACCATAATGTGTTCGTCCATATCGTAAAAACCAACCCTCACATATCCTTTTTTCTTTCCGTATTTGATCGCATTGTTGATCAGGTTATTCAACACTTCGTTCATCCTTTTTTTGTCGGCATGCACATAAACCGGCCGGTCGGGTCGGATGGAAAATTCAAGGCTGATTTTTTGTTCGCCGGCTTTCATCTGTTCCATTTCAAAAACTTCATCGACCAGCTTTACGATGTCAAATTTTTCCATTCTCAGTTTAAGCTCTCCCGATTCCAGCTTGGTGATCGATTCGAGATCTTCCACAATGGAGATCATCCGGTTGATGCTGTTTTCGGTTCGCTGAAGGTACAGCTTATTGATTTTAGGATCATCAATTCCCCCTTCGAGAAGGGTGAGGATATATCCCTGGATATTAAAAATCGGTGTTTTCAATTCATGGGAAACATTCCCCACAAATTCCTTGCGGTATCTTTCCAGGTCTTTCAGCCGCTCTATCTCCTGCACCTGTATCTGGGCCCATGCCTCCACATCCGACTTCACTTCCGACAAGATATTGCTGCTTTTTCGGCCTGCTTTCTCCTGTTTCCTGGAGTCTGAAGGAAAGTCGAGGATGGTTTTGTAAACCGGCTTGATTTTGTCACGGATGTATTTTTTCAGGATAAACTGAAGAATAAAATAGGAAATGGCCATGAAAAGCAGCAATCCTGAAAGGATGATCCAAATTCCCGAATTGATATAGTACCCGGCCAGAACCATGAATCCCGAAAGAATTGTCAGAACTATAGAAATGGTGAAAGCCAGTTGTCTTGAAGAATAGGTGTTCATGCGCATTAAATGAAAGACAAAAATAGGGAAATATCTTACATGCTGACTGATAGTAAATTGATGATTTGTTAATGTTTATTTAATGTTTTTTGTCAGGAACGGAAGAATCATAATTTCTACTTTTGCTGCAAATTAAGAAATGCTTGCATGGAAAATTTTTACCTGTTACTGGTTGTCATTCTGTTTGCCCTGGCTTTATCCGATCTGGTTGTCGGGGTAAGCAATGATGCCGTCAACTTTCTCAATTCCGCCATCGGATCAAAAGCGGCTCCCAAATGGGCGATTTTCTCACTGGCAGCTTTAGGTGTATTTATCGGTGCAACCTTTTCAACGGGAATGATGGAGGTTGCCCGAAAGGGGGTTTTTCACCCCGATATGTTTGCTTTCTCAGAAATTATGATTCTCTTTCTGGCGGTGATGCTTACCGATGTCATCCTCCTCGACACCTTTAATTCGCTGGGTCTGCCTACATCCACAACTGTATCGCTTGTCTTTGAACTGCTTGGTTCAGCAGTGGCGGTATCGCTTGTGAAGATCCGGAACCTGGGGGGGACTTTTGCCGACCTCGCACAATATGTCAATACAGGGAAAGCACTCGCGATTATCACCGGGATTCTGGTTTCCATAATAATTGCTTTCACATTTGGTACGCTGATCCAGTATCTGGCACGCCTGGTCTTTACCTTCAAGTACCGCCGTAAACTGCAGTATCTTGGATCGGCTTTCGGTGGTATTGCCATTACACTGATCAGTTACTTTATCCTCATCAAGGGAATCGACGGCAGTTCCTTCGCGACCCTGCCCGTGGGCCATTCCGGAATTCCGCTTAGTGAATGGATCGCATCGCATACAGGAATGTTGTTAATGGTGAGTCTTGCCGGGTGGACCATCCTCCTTCAGGCGCTCTATTGGTTGTTGAAAATCGACATTCTGAAAATTGTAGTATTGGCTGGTACGTTTGCACTGGCCATGGCCTTCGCAGGAAACGACCTGGTGAATTTCATCGGGGTACCTATTGCGGGATTCAATTCTTTCCAGGCCTGGCAGGCCTCGGGTGGAGTGGCTCCGGGAGATTTTAAAATGGACATGTTGCTGGGCGACGTGGAAACCCCCTTTCTGTTTCTGGCTATTTCTGGATTGGTCATGATCATTACCCTGGTCACCAGCAAAAAGGCGCAGGCGGTGGTTGAAACCGGCATTAACCTGGGGCGCCAGTCCGAAGGGGTGGAAAAATTCGGATCTTCGGCCATTGCCCGGGCTTTGGTCAGAAGTTCGGTCAGAATCAACAAAAAGGTGAAAAGGCGTCTGCCGGAAAGAATGAATAAATTCATCATGAACCGGTTTGTTCCGGTTGACCTGATTGACGATCCGAACGCTCCTGCTTTTGACAAGTTGCGTGCTTCTATCAACCTGGTAGTGGCCAGCAGCCTGATCGCTTTTGGCACCTCTCTTAAATTGCCGTTGTCGACAACCTATGTGACTTTTATGGTCGCGATGGGGACCTCACTGGCTGACCGTGCCTGGGGGCGGGAAAGTGCAGTCTACCGGGTTTCAGGCGTTTTTGCAGTGGTGGGAGGCTGGTTCCTTACAGCCATCGTAGCTTTTACCGTGAGTGCCCTTATGGCCTGGATTATCAGCGCAGGAGGAATGCCTGTAATCGTCGGACTTATCCTTCTTGCCATCTTCCTGGTTATCCGCACACACATTCTTTTCCGCCGGCGTACCCGGAAATTGCCCGAAGATGAAGAACTGATCAGTGAGGTCGACGGGTCTTTAAAGCGGATCGAAAAGTGTACCAGTCAGGTGGTCAAAACCATCATTTCCTCCAACAAAATCTTCTCTTTTGCCCTCGAAAGCTTTCTCCAGGAGGATGTCAGTCATATGCGTGAATCCATGGAAATGAACAACCTCCTGAACGCAAAAACCAAAAAGCAAAAGAATAAGGTCATCCAGACCATCTCCAAGATGAAAAGAGTGGATGTGGATGCAGGTTATTTCTACATCCAGGTGATCGACTACCAGCGGGAAATCGCCCATTCCCTCAACTTCCTTGTGGAACCCCTCAAAGAACATCTGGAGAACCAGCATAAACCCTTTACAGAATCACAAAGCATCGAAATCCGTCACCTGGTTTCTGAAGTGGACGAATTTTTCAACCTGGCCATCCACATCGTCAAGGAAGGAAAATTCGATTCCATTGACGAACTGGTTGCCCAAAGAGTGAGAATTGCCGGAATCCTGTATGAGATCGAAAAGGACCAGGTGAAACGAATCAAGGAAAAGGAGGTAAACACCCGGAATTCATTGCTCTTCTTTAAAGCCCTTACGGAAACAAAAAATATGCTCCTCCATTCTGTGAACCTGATTAAGTCGTACCGCGATTTTATTCTTGCGAATGAAAAATCAATCTGATTTTTGTTTTTCTATCGGATCATTCTAAAGTTCAAAAAGAGGATGTCTGCGAACCGGTATTTCACCCCGGTTTGCAGACATTTTTATTGACAAAAGTTCACGCCGGTTCAAATGTGCTATTTTAGCAGCACATCGTAAGAACTGATTTAAATTGTAAAAAATGAAAAAAGCAGGTTTGGTTGTTTTATTGATATTACTGGCTTGTACCGGTTTTGCCCAGAATGCGGATGCCATTGCCGGCATTTGGTGGAATGATGAGAAGACCACAAAGATTAAAGTGGAAAAGAAGGATGGGAAATACATCGGTACCATTGTGTACATGATTCCTGAAAAGTACGTGAACGGGAAATCTCCTGTCGATGACAAAAATCCCGATCCGGCGCTTCAGAAACGTCCCGTGGTAGGGTTACAGATTCTGTCCGGATTTGTGTACAATGCATCCAAAAAAGAGTGGGCTGGCGGCAGGATTTATGATCCCAAGTCAGGAAAGACCTACGACTGTTTTGCCAGAATGGATGGTGATGTACTGAAACTGAAGGGATTTGTGGCCGGTATGCGTTGGTTGGGCCGTGAATCGGAATGGTACAAAACCACCCTTTGATCCGGTTTTATCCCGACACCCGGACGCTGAATCCTTCGGATTCCGCCCTGCGAGCAATTTTCTTCAACGCTGTTACCGGAACTTTCTCAAGGGTATCAACGGGCGTATCCCTGGCAATGGTATAGATCATCACCATGGACGGTTTGATCTTTTTCAGCAATTCCAGCCAGGCTTCGATTTCGTGGGGCAGTGTATTGTCAACCGCTGTTCCCTGGTAGCTCCCCCTGATGAACATGGTCTGAATGATTACCTTTCCATTGAAGGCAATCAGCTGTTGTACAACTTCATCCAGGCTGAATTGGCTGTTGGGACAGTCCAACAGTCTGATGGTCTCTTCAAAGGCTGAATCCAGCTTCTGGATATTGTTGTCAACTTTGAGCAGGGCAGAAAAAATACCGGGGCGGTGAAGCATGGTTGCATTGGAAAGCACCGCGATGCGTGCTTCGGGTGACCATTTCTCCCTCAGTTCAAGGGTATCGTCGACAATGCCGGCAAAATCAGGATGGAGGGTTGGTTCTCCGTTGCCTGCAAAGGTGATCACATCGGGAAGCCTTTCCTCCTGTGCCATTGTTTGGAGTTTCTTCTCGAGTTCCGATTTCACTTCTTCCCTGGAAGGCAAACCTCCCTTGCTGCTCCTTTTACGGGGATTCCTGCCGCATTCGCAATAGATGCAATCAAAAGAGCAGATCTTTGAATCTGCAGGTAACAGGTTGATTCCCAGTGAAACACCCAGCCTGCGGCTGATGACGGGACCGAAAATGATTTTGTCAAACAGAAAGGTGGCCATATTCAAAATTTCGGTACAAAGATAGCAAAGATCAGACGAGCCTGAGGGCCCGGCTGCCGGAAGTCAGGACTGGTTTTTCCGGATCAGTTCCGGTGATCAGGACGATACCGGGTTTTTTCCCTGTTACCAAAGTTCCCACAAGGTGATCCAGTTTTAAGGCCATGGCACCGTTGTGGCAACCCCAGGAAAGCAACTCTTCGAACGGGATCTCCGGAAAGTTCAGGTGAAGGGTCTTCATCTCCTCAAAAACAGAAAGTGAATAATTTGAAGCCAGACTGTCGGTACCCAGGCACAACGGAAGTCTCCCGGTTCTGAAAAGTCCGACCGGAGGAAGATGGTTCCCGATATACAAATTGGAGTTGGGACACAACACAAGCCAGGTGTTGCGATAAGGTCTGATCTGGTCAATTACACGGAGGTCGTCGCTGCTCATAAAGGTATTGTGCACCAGCAAGAGAGGTTTTTTTGCTGGAAGTTTAGGCAGGCAGGAAACCGGCGGGGTTTTTCCCGGAGGATGCCAGTACGAAGTCTCCAGTCCCAGGTTTTTCTGCAGGTGTTCCAGAATAGGACCGGTTCCGTCGCGGTAAAACCGGTTTTCATCATCGCTTTCCTGGTTGTGGATGGAAAGAATACGGCTTTCAACTTCGCTGAGTCCTGCAATCAGTGAAAACAACTTGTCGCTGACTGAATAGGGTGAGTGGGGAACAATGGAAGCCGGCAATCCCAGGTCATTAAAGGTGTGCCTGGTCTGTATGGCCGACTTCATTGCCTTCTCAGCCCTTAAGGGGTGAAAGCCGAAAACTTCGACAAAGGTGTGCCAGGCAATACTGCTTTTCGATTTGATGGTGGCAGTCAGGGTGTTGTTGGAGACATCACCTGCGGCCACGGTTCCTCCAAGCGCCATCTCCCGTTCTGCTTCTTCGGCAGCAAGAAGTATCTCCTCTTCAGGAGCATTTCTTTTGTGGTTGATTTCACCGATAAAGTGAGGAATGCCGCGGTGCGAGGCAATTTTCCCCCTGAGGTGCGACAATTCAAGGTGGCAGTGGCAATTGACGAATCCCGGAACAAGGATCCCCTGGTAATGTTCTGTTGTTTCCTGCCCTGTCCGCTCAGCGCCGCCCTCCGATATGCCGGTGATCGTACCTGTATTGTCAACCGTGATCACCCCGTTGACAAGGGGTGGACCTGCAAGGGTGAAAATCCGGCTTGCTGATATTCTTCTCACTCTACTGTTTTATTTCCGATATCGACAGGCGACTGCTCCTTTTCTTCCAGCTTTTGTTGCATCTGTGTCAGCCGGTTAACCACCCTCGTGTAGATCTTTTCGAATTCCTTGGGTTTGCGGGAATAATAAATCAGCGATTGTTCAAAGGTAGAGTCGGCCACATCATGTTTTTTCAGTACCGAATAATAAAAATCCGATTCGGTATAGCGGCTCAGTTCCTCGGTGGTGTATCTTTTGGCCTGGAAAACCGCCTCCGCCAGATGGATGTCGGTCAGCATTTCGATCATGTCGTCGCGCGACACCAGTTTATTGGGTTTCGGGACGACCGGATCGGAACATGCCAATGCCGTCAGAAGCAAAATTGCCAGAAATGGGCTGCCTTTTTTCATGAACTGACCGGAAATTAATAAGCTCCAAAATTACACATTTCCCTGGTTTCTGGTATCTTTTTCCGCCGGTTTCAGGTTTGGGAGAAAACAGGATTACCGGAACAATTTTTTAAAGACATCTTCAACCCTGGCCACTTTAATGATTTCAAGACTGAAAGCCGTCGCGTCAAAACCTTGGTTCCCCCGGGGAATGAAAATCCTCTGGAATCCGAGACGTGCGGCTTCGGCCACCCTTTGTTCAATTCTGCTGACTGCCCTGACCTCACCGGTGAGGCCCGCTTCACCGGTAAAGCAGTCGTGAGGCCCCACAGCCAGGTCGAGATTGGAGGAGAGAATCGAAACCAGTACAGCCAGGTCGGTTGCCGGATCACTGATTTTCAGACCTCCGGCTACGTTAAGAAAAACATCTCTGGCAATCAGCTTGAAGCCGGCTCTCTTTTCGAGAACAGCCAGGAGCATATTCAGTCGACGGAGGTCAAATCCCGTGGAAGAACGCTGAGGCATTCCATAAGCTGCAGAGCTTACGAGCGCTTGTATTTCAATTAAAAAAGGTCTGATTCCTTCGATGGTGGCCGCGATAGCTGTGCCGCTTACCGGGTCATTTCCTGTGGAAATCAGGTGAGCTGAAGGATTTTCAATTTCTACCAACCCGTTTTGGCGCATTTCAAAAATTCCCAGTTCTGAGGTGGATCCGAATCTGTTTTTGGTGGAACGCAGGATCCGGAACAGGTGGTGGGTATCTCCTTCAAACTGGATGACGGTATCCACAATATGTTCCAGCACTTTGGGACCTGCCAGGTTTCCCTCCTTGTTGATGTGGCCGATCAGGATCACAGCCGTATGGTTTTTCTTGGCATATTTGAGGATGGCGGAGGTGCATTCCCTGACCTGGGTAACCGATCCCGGCGATGATTCGACACGCTCAGTTGAAATGGTCTGAATGGAATCCACGATCAGGATGTCGGGTTTTTCCTGCTCCATGATTGCCAGGAGTGATTCGAGTGAGGTTTCACAGAGAAAGAGGCATTCCCGGCTTGTCAGTTTTAACCGGGTTGCCCTTAGCTTGATTTGCTGAAGGCTCTCCTCCCCTGAGGCATAGATGATTTTTTTTTCTTTCAGGGTTAAAGCCAGTTGCAGTACCAGGGTGGATTTCCCGATACCGGGTTCACCCCCGATCAGCACCATGGATCCCGGAACTATTCCGCCGCCCAGCACCCTGTTGAATTCAGAAATTCCCGTGTTGATGCGTGTAAAGTTGGCAGCTGATATATCTTCCAGCTTCAGGGGTCTGTTCTCTCCGGGCAGGAAAGGGACAGCTGCGGATTTGGATGCCGTGGCGATGATCTCCTCCACATAGGTATTCCACTGGTTGCAGGAAGGACATTTCCCGATCCATTTGGGTGATTCTGCACCACAATTCTGACAGATAAAGATGGTTTTAAGTTTTACCATGGATTCCTGGTTAACTGATTAGTGGAAGATGACAACTGAAAATGAGTCTGACAGGATCACGATTTACGGCAAATTACGAATTTTTTCAATCAGCAGCGTGGTGGAAAATCCGGGTACCAGGTCAATGGTTTCCACTTTCCCTCCATTGGCTGCAACGGCTTCATTCCCCGCTATCTCACCGGGGGCATAGTCATTCCCTTTGATCAGGAATTCTGGCAGAATCGCTTCAATCAAAAGGAGGGGTGTCTCCTCTTCAAAGATTACCACGGCGGAGACAAACTGCAACGCTGCCAGCATCAATGCCCTGGAATACTGGTCAGTCAGTGGCCGGCTGGTACCCTTGAGCCGGGTAACAGAGCGGTCGGAATTTAATCCGATTACCAGACAGTCTCCCCTGGAAGCTGCCCTGGCCAGATACTCCACATGCCCCCTGTGCAACAAATCAAAGCAACCATTGGTAAAGACAATACGATTTCCTTCTCTCCGCCAGGTCTTTAACAGGGATCTAAAAGATTCAAAATCAGTGAATACCTTTTTTTCTATATTTTGCAGATGATCCATTCAAAGTTTTTCTAAAAATAATCAAAACCCTGTATAATCCGAATATCCGGATGAAGTCTTATTTCCGTTTGCCATTTTAAATCAAATGGTTGATTTACCGGATTTCATTGAATATACGGATATTTTCGTTAATTTTGCAGTGATTTAATGCTGCATAGGAAAAGTAGATGGAAAACAAAAGAATTCTTTACATTTCTCAGGAAATAACCCCCTATCTTCCTGAAAGTGAAATGTCGGAAATCTCACGCTACCTGCCGCAAGGCGTACAGGAAAAAGGCAGGGAAATCAGAACTTTTATGCCCCGGTATGGTTGTGTGAACGAACGCAGGAACCAACTTCATGAAGTGATACGGCTTTCGGGTATGAACCTTGTCATCAACGATACCGATCACCCGCTGATAATCAAGGTGGCCTCCATTCAATCAGCCCGGATGCAGGTTTATTTCATCGACAACGAGGATTATTTTCACAGAAAGTGCGTTTTTACAGATCCGGAAAACAACTTCTTTGAAGACAACGATGAACGGGCAATCTTCTTTGCCAGAGGTGTCCTTGAAACTGTAATCAAACTTCGCTGGGCTCCCGACATCATTCATTGCCACGGATGGCTTACCGGCCTTGTTCCCCTTTACATCAAAAAATACTATCACGACGATCCGTTGTTCGCACAATCTAAAGTGGTTTATTCCGTTTACAATGACGATTTTCCAGGGACGCTGAATAAAAATTTCAGGAAGAAGCTGTTGGTAAAAGGCATCTCGGGCAATGATGTGAAAATTGTTGAAAATCCGACTTTTGTCAATGTAAGCAAACTTGCCGTTCATTTTTCCGATGCAATTATCCGGGGATCGCGGGAAATAAATCCCGAACTGGAGCACTTCATCGCAGAATCGGGAAAGATGCTGCTGCCTTACCAGGAAAAGGAGAGTTACATTGATGCGTACAACGATTTCTATGACAAAGTGTAAAATGGGTACCAATCATTTAAAATCATTCAAATTGATAAAAAAATTGAACCAGGGCCGTTACTCTGCGGCCTTTTATCTGTTGCTGATCACCATTGCATTCAGTTCCTGCAACAACACCGGTGATGTAGGGATGGACCTGCTACCCGCCACTGACCTGATCAATGTGGTCAGTACCGTCGACAAAAACTCAGTCACTGCATACCCTTTCAGGGATGATTCCCTCCGGACCGATGAGTCTTCTTCCAGTCTGCTGGGTACTTTAAACGATCCGGTATTTGGCAGGACTTCCATCGACCTGGGGTTGCAGTTCAGACTCGGCAGATTTCCCCGGTTTGGCACTAACCCTGTGGCCGACTCCGTCATATTTTATTTTTACTACAGGACCATTTACGGCGACACGGCCTCCGTCCAGAAACTGGAGGTGTATGAACTGGAAGAAACGCTCGATCCCGATGCCAGCTATTACGACGATGTCAATCTTTCGCAGTATGCCTCCTCCTTTAAACTGGCTGAATATAATTTTCAGCCGAAAGTCAAACTCGACAGCATTTATCGCGATACCGTGTACCAACTGGTAGGCATTAAGCTGGATAAATCACTGGCCAATAAACTGATTACGGCCGATTCGCTCGACCTGATCAACAACGACGTGTTCCTCCAGTATTTCAAAGGACTTTATGTCAAGTCGGCCAGTGCACAGGGAACAGGCGCCATTGTAACCCTGAACCTGCTTGAAACCAGCACGCTCCAGGGATCTGCCCTTGTACTTTATTACCACAACAACACCGATACGACCAACCTGGCATTTTATGTGACCGAATTCAGCGCCCGGGTAAACAGTATCAAACACGACTATTCCCAGGCTCCTTTCTTTTCCGGCCTTAACCAGGAGACCCGGAACGACAGCCTGATTTACATCCAGTCGACCGGTGGAATTCAATCCAAAATTTATTTCCCTTCACTCGACTCCTGGAAAGATTCCACATCCATTGCCATTAACAAAGCAGAAGTCATCTTCAAGGTGGATACCCTTGCCTCCGACTTCCGGAAATACCCGTTGCCGTTTCAGCTCTTCCTGACCTATCTTGACGACAAAGGAAATGAATATCTTCCGAAGGATTATTCCTTCAACCCAACCTACTACGGCGGATTTCTCTATTCCGATTATACCTACCGGTTCAATATCACCCAGCATATGCAGAGTATCATCAAGGGTGAAACCGGAAATAACGGATTTTACCTGACCACTTCCAACAAGAACAGTGAAATGAAGAGGGCTGTTCTGAAAGGGGGTACGAGTGCTGCCGGAATAAAAATTGCAGTCACTTACTCCAAGTTTCTGCAGTAATGTCGCTGGTTCAGTTCGGAACCTTTTTGCTGATAGCCATCGGACTTAGCTTCGATACCTTTGCCGCGTCGGTATCCTTTGGTGTCATACGAAAGGAAATCAAGTTTTTTCCGGCTGCACGGGTAGCTTTTTTTCTGGCATTTTTCCAGGCATTGTTTCCTCTGATCGGATGGTTTATCGGCAGCTCCCTGAAAAACCTGATTGCGGATTTTGACCACTGGGTAGCATTCGGGTTGCTGGCATTTATCGGCATCAGGATGATCGCGGAAGGAATCCGGAAACGCGAGGAGCCTCTGACTTTCGATCCCTTCCAACTGAAGCTCCTGATCGGGATTTCGATCGCTACCAGTATCGATGCACTGGTAGTCGGGCTTAGCTTCGGTCTTGTAAATACTTTTATTGTTTTCCCGGTATTTGTTATTGGGGCGGTCACTTTCCTGGCTGCCATGCTGGGTATGCTCTTCGGGAAAAAAATCCCCGGTGAGAAAAGCCACCGGAGCATCATCATCGGGGGTGTCATCTTATTCCTAATCGGACTAAAGATCCTGGTCGAACACCTAACCGCCTGACAGGTTTTAATTGTTGCGTGAAAGCTCTATTTTTGCGGATATTTTTCAGAAAATGAAGATCGGAAATCTCGACCTGGGTGAAATGCCCCTCTTTTTGGCACCCATGGAGGATGTCACTTACAAGTCATTCAGGTACATGTGTAAAAAATTTGGTGCCGACGTGATGTATACCGAGTTTGTAAATTCGGACGCACTGGTGAGGAATATTGCCAAAACGAAGCTGAAGATGTCGTTGTTTGATTTTGACCGGCCGGTGGCCATTCAGATATACGGGCACGACATAGAGGCGATGGCCGGGGCCGCCAGGGTGGCCGAAGAAGCCGGGCCCGATTTCATCGATATCAATTTCGGTTGTCCGATGAAAAAGATCGTCAGACGAGGTGCCGGTGCCGCATTGTTGCAGGATTTGCCAAAGATGCAGGCCATGGCTGAAGCGGTTGTAAAGGCGGTGAAACTCCCTGTAACGGCAAAAACCCGTTTAGGTTGGGACGAACATGAAAAACCGGTGATGGAAGCCGCACTCCGTCTTCAGGATGCGGGAATCAGCGCCCTGGCCATCCACGGACGGACCAGAAGCCAGTTGTACAACGGTCTGGCCGACTGGACACTCATCGGGGAAGTGAAGAATAACCCTGCAATTTCGATCCCCATCATTGGAAACGGAGATGTGAGAGGCCCTCTTCGGGCAGCTGAATTACTGCATCAGACCGGTGTGGACGGACTGATGATTGGCAGGCCTGCCATTGGAAGACCATGGATCTTCCGGGAGATTAAGCACTACTTCAATACCGGCGAAATGTTGTCCCCTCCAACCGTAGAAGAGGTGGTCGACAATGTGAGAGAACAGTTGCGGCTTAGTATTGAATGGAAAGAGAATGAAAGAAGTGGTATTTTGGAAATGCGAAGGCACCTGGCTAAATATTTTCCTCACCTTCCCGGTTTCCGGGAATTGAAGATCGCCTTGCTGAGGGCGGAAACCCATGCCGACGTCAATGATTTGCTGGACCAGATCGAAGAACAATACCGTGGCATGAAAGTTGACTACAGTGATGTAACCTTGAATTAAAACGATGGAAAAATTTTATGCCCAAAAATACAATGAGAAGTCGCTGACGGCAAAAATCACAAATTATTCGGCCAAGGCCGGACAAAAAGTGGTTTATGCGGTCTTGCTCCTTTACTATGTGATGAAGAATCCCGGTGTGGGCTTTAAGACCAAGCTGACGATTGCTGCTGCGCTGGGATATTTTATCACGCCCATTGATGCTATTTTTGATCTGACACCGTTGCTCGGTTATACCGATGACCTGGGGATCCTGATCCTTGTCCTGGCGAAAGTCTCTTCCTCCATCACCCCGGAAATCAAGCTGAAAGCAAGGCAAAAGCTGGGCGAATGGTTCAATAAACGGGATGAAAGCGAATTGCTGGCCCTGGAGAAAAAATTCTCCACAACGGGAGAACACGGATCCTGACTGACAAGAGGCAGAATACTTTATTTGTCAACCCAATACTTTTTTCAACATTCCTGAAATGATACAACGCCTGACTTTGCTGATCCTTGTTATGGTGGGCACCCTGGTGCCGCACGGGAAACTGACAGCCCAGGTCAGGGTGATTGAGAAACCTTTTCCGCCGCGTGACCAGATGCGGATTCCCCCTAAACCGGCCGACGGGTATGTGTTGTTGCCCGGCCGCTGGGTCTGGCATCGACCGGCCAAAATGTATGCCTGGCTGAGTCCGGTGTGGGTCGAACCCCCGAAAGGCAAATTATGGTCACCAGGGTACTGGAAAAGCGTGAAAAAAGGATGGGTATGGGTTCCCGGAAAATGGGAAAGTAAAAAAAGGTACTGGAACCGTATTTGATTAAATCAATCTGGCAGGTAGTTACTTTAGCTCAGCTCCGTGTAAGGTTTTGGAAAACATCTTCCAGATTCTGCTGTCTTTCGGTCAGCGAGAGCAGGGTCACACCTGAGGTTACCGCAAATCTGAAAATTCCGGGCCGCACGTCGGCGCCTGGTTCTGCTGACATCAGCCATCCCTTCCCTTCCTGCCTGACCGTTGCAACACCGGCGATTTCCCGGAGCAACACCGGAGTGACCGGTTTGTCAAATTCTGCGAAGACCTGCTGGCCTCGTACCAGGGATATTTCCTTCAGGTGTGTTAGTTCGCTGTCGGCAACAAGGATGCCCTTATGGATGATCACCACCCGCTGACAAATCGCCTCGATCTCCTGTAGGATATGGGAAGAGAGCAATACTGTTTTTTCGCGGCTGATTTCTTTGATCAGCGACCTGATCTCTCCCAACTGGTTAGGGTCAAGACCGGTTGTGGGTTCATCAAGGATCAATACCGGAGGATCGTGCAGCATGGCCTGGGCAAGGCCTACCCGCTGCCGGTACCCTTTCGATAAAGCCCCGATCATCTTGTGCTGTTCCCGCTCCAGTCCGGTAGCTGCAATCATCTCCCGTACCCGCTGGCGGGGCCTGGCGATTTTGTAAAACCCCGCGGCTATTTCCAGATACTCGCTGACATACAAGTCGGAATAGAGTGGATTGTTTTCAGGCAAATATCCGATCAGACGCTTCACCTCCACTTCGCTGGCAGTAACCCTGGTCCCGTTGACCACGACTTCTCCTCCGTCGGAATGAAGATATCCGGTGATGATCTTCATCAGCGTCGATTTACCTGCTCCATTGGGACCCAGAAATCCTGCCAGTTCTCCTTTCCGGAGTGTAAAGGTAACCTGGTCAAGCGCTTTCTGGGTGCCGAAGAGTTTGGAGATCTCCTTTATTTCTACTGACATGAAAATTAAAATAATAACAAAAATAGTCGATTCTTTTTATATTTGGGTTATGGTATTAATTTTGCATTCAAGGCGAAGAAAGTATGTGATATGGACAATCCCAATTTTAAATATATCAACGATTTATGTAAGTACCAGCGGCTTAAGAGCTTCGAAGTGCAGGTGGGATCGATTCCCCTGGGGGGAGATCACCCAATCCGCATTCAGTCGATGACGGATACCGACACAAAAGATACGGAATCCACAGTAAATCAGATAATTAATATTATTAAGGCCGGTGCCGACTATGTCAGGGTAACGGTAAAGGGATTGCGGGATGCGGAAAATCTGAAGGATATTAAAAAGGAGCTGGTAAATCGCGGGTACGACAATCCGCTGATCGGGGATATTCACTTTAATCCCAAGCTGGCGGAGATTGCAGCACGTTACATTTCGAAGGTGCGAATCAATCCTGGCAATTTTTACGACAAGCGGGCACAATTTGAACATTTGTTGTATTCCGATGAGCAATACAGGGAAGAACTTCAGAAAATTGAAGAGTTGTTTGTCCCCTTTCTGGAAATGCTCAGGAAAAGCAATACGGCGCTAAGGATCGGTGCCAACCAGGGGTCGCTTTCCGACCGTATCATGAGCCGTTATGGTGACACTTCCACCGGGATTGTGGAGTCGGTGATGGAATTCCTCAGAATCTGCAAAAGGGTGAATTTCAACAATGTGGTGATTTCCATTAAATCGAGCAATACCCGCATGATGGTCTATACGGTCCGGCTTCTTTGCTATAAAATGAGGCAGGAGGAGATGAACTACCCCCTTCATCTGGGCGTGACAGAAGCAGGAGAAGGGGAGGAGGGGCGGATTCGCTCTGCCGTGGGTATCGGAGCCCTGCTGGCCGATGGCATTGGTGATACCATTCGCGTGTCGCTCACTGAAAAGCCGGAAAGGGAGATCCCTGTGGCCCGCAAACTGATCGACCATTTCAGGTCGTATCAGGACCACCAGAAGATCACAGCGCCCCTGCATGCCCAGACCAACCCTTTTGAATATGAGAAAAGGTCTACACGTCCCGTGCTTAACATGGGGGGGAAATACCTTCCCGTGGTAATCGCCGACCTGGGAGAACGGTCGCTCCAGGAGATCCTTCCCATCCGCGGTAAACTGATTCCTGATTATTTCATGTCGGGGAACAGGATCCTTGACATCCAGGGAAATGCCTATCCGGTCATCACTCCGGAAGAGTACCTCTTTGAAAGTACCCGCTGGGGACGGATGAAATTCATCCGTACCAACAAGTCGGAGTTTGACCGTTTTATGAACCGCCACCCGGAGATAATGACCAAACTGAAGCAAACCCGGAAAACCGTAATTATCCTGGAAAGCTTCAATAAAAATCCGTTTGCCGAGTTCAGGGCTTTCTTTATGATGCTGGAAACTCATATCTGGAAGGTGCCGGTGATCATCAGCCGAAGGTACAACGAACGTTCGCTGGAAGATCTCCAGATCAAAGCGTCGGCCGACCTCGGAGGATTGTTCATCGACGGGTATGGCGACGGGATCTGCATATCGAACGACCATGAGAATACCACCTTTACCGAACTCAAGGATCTCAGCTTCGGGATTCTTCAGTCGTCGCGCATGAGGGTTTCCCGGACCGAATTTATCTCATGTCCGGGTTGCGGGCGTACCCAGTTCGACCTGCATGAGACCACGCGGAAGGTCAAGGAGCATTTCGGACACCTGAACCACCTGAAAATAGGCATCATGGGATGCATTGTCAACGGACCGGGTGAAATGGGCGATGCCGATTACGGTTTTGTGGGTTCCGGAAACGGGAAAATCAGCCTCTACAAGGGACTTCAATTGGTCAAGAGAACCATTCCTTTCGAAGATGCCGTGGAAGAGCTGGAACGTCTGATCAGGGATAATGGGGATTGGACAGATGCCTGAACCATCTGAAATTATTCGTGATCCGGTTCACATCAGAGGAAAAGTCCGAATCTGAAACCTCCCACCATCAGGGTACCTGAATACCCCAGGTCGCCCCACCATTCATTGTAATAGCCATGCAATCCGGAGCTGCGGTTGTCGAAACTGAAGCGGATTCCGGTTCCGAGGTAAAAATCAAAGTAAACAGAGCGGGAAGCCAGGAACTGGTACCCAAAAATCAGGTTGCCCCCGGTTTTCCAGATACCGGTCTGCATCATCTCTTCTTGCAGCCCGATATAAGTGGCGTCGTCTTCCCTGTATTGATAGGAGGTCAGTCCTTTATCCCTGACGGAACGGTACTGGAGCACCGGTCCGTAGGCCAGATAGGCTCCCCTGGGATCTTTCCCCTGCCCGATAAAGATACGGTGCTGAAGGTCAATGCCCACGCCTGTCATTTCGTTGAAGTTCCAAAGATTGGAATTTTCCGTGACCAGGTAGAGCTGGGGGGCCACTACCAGCCACTGGTTTTTCCCGGGAAGCCGGATGTCAAAATCGATGCGTGTGCCGCTGGTGATGGCATACTGGGGCACCAAACCAATGCCGAATTTTTTTTCTTTGGGGACAGCAACTTCCGTCTGCCCTGCCAGAAGAAAGGGAAGCAGCAGGAGAATAAGAGAGAAAAAACGAATCATGAGGTGCAGTTATTTAATGATTTTGATTTCACTGAGTCTGGTGATGGTGTCGTTTCCGATCTGGTACTGGACAAAGCCTTCTTCGCCGGTGACCAGCGCCAGGCGGCCATTCAGGATGAGGTCGAAGGCCGGGACATCACTGAAGTGGTAGAGCTGTTTGATCTGGGATTTGTTTTGCACATCAAAGACTTTAATGCCGGCATCGCACACCCAGAGGGTATCGTTCCGGATGGCCAGTCCCCGGGGAGAAGAAAGAGAATGGGTGCCAACCTGCCTTGGAGCAGTCTTGTCACGGATGTCCACAATCTGCAGTTCATCGCCGGCCCTCCAGCACCGCATATTCGAGGAGCTGAGGGTCACATAGGCATACTGGCCGTCGGAAACCACCGGATCGCAGGCATAGATATGTTCGTAAAAGGAGATTTTCTCCGGATTCTCCGGGGAGGTAATGTCGTAGATGTACATGCCGGTGGAGGTTCCCAGGAAGAGGTTCTTGTCGAGGGGAAAGAGGGTCTCCACACCAAAGCCCACGTTGCGGTTGGTTTTGAATACGGGTTTTTCCGGATCGGCCAGGCTGAATACCTTCAGGGTGCGGTCGTCGACGGTGTAGAGATGATCGCCTGCGACGGTAAAGCGGGCCATGGATCCGCCTGTTCCCTCCCCTGAAGAGAAGTCCGATTCGAAACTTTCTCCCATCTGGCAGCCGGCCGCCAGGATCACAATAACCAGGGCTGGGAAGAGCCCCCGGGTGACCCTGTTTTTAAGGGCTAATTTCTTTCTTTCCATCTCACAAGTATTGCGTTGTCAGGGCGGGCCATTTGTTCACGGGTAGTAAGTCCCCTGCCGTTGGGAGCCTGCAGTTCAGGGAAAACATCTTTATTGCGGTTGGTGACCTCAATTCCTGTCATTTGGGGAGAGAGGGTCAGGGAAACAAGATCCACGGCATTGTCGGCATACAGGACCTGGTCCTTCATGGCCATGTCGATGCATCCGTCGATGCGGATAAAGGCGAAATTTTCGGGTTCCGAGGGATCGGTATTGTCGATCACATGGATGCCCTGGTACTTTTCGTTGATGAAAATCAGGTCGTCTTTCAGGTAGATTTTTCCGGGATTCCGGATGTCGCGGGGCCCCTCCAGGCGGATTCCCTTTTCCATCTCGCTCCGGAGCATAAAAACCGGCTCATACATCGACACTGGTTCGATGTCAAAGCCCGCGACCAGCAGGAAGAGGGCACCTACGGCAAGTAATTTGTATTTAGTCATCGTTGAATGGTTTAACATATTGACGGATTCATACAGGGGGCGTTGCGTCACGCAGCAAATTTAAAAAAAAATATTCAGCCGGGCAGTACTCCATCATTTTTAGAAAATGTCAGATGGATATGACAAAAATATCTAATATTGCAAAAACGACCTTAATAAGAAGCCTGCATTGCTGCCGACAATATTGAATACAGCCAACTGAACCGGATCCCGCTGTGTTTGTTTGGATTACTCTGCCGGCATTATAGTAAACATAAAATCATAATGCAAAATGACAAAGACAGATTTCAAGCCGGGAACAATGATTTACCCCTTGCCAGCGGTGATGGTCAGCTGCGGGGAGAGTCCGGAAGAATACAATATCATCACCATCGCATGGACGGGCACCATCTGCAGCGATCCGCCGATGTGCTACATTTCAGTAAGGCCGGGTCGCCATTCCCACGGGATCATCAGCCGGACTAAGGAGTTCGTGATTAACCTGACCACCGAAGAGCTGGCCCGGGCCACCGACTGGTGCGGATGCCGTACCGGAAAAAAATTCAACAAGTGGAAGGAGATGAACCTCACCCCGGCACCTGCACGGATCGTGAAAGCTCCGGTGATTGCCGAATCGCCCGTCAACATCGAATGTGTGGTCAGACAAATCATTCCCCTGGGTACCCACGACATGTTTATGGCTGAAGTGGTTAATATCCAGGCCGATGAAGCGTATATCGACCACAAGGGCGCTTTTAGCCTGGCCAAGGCAGGCCCCCTGGTATATAATCACGGCCACTATTTCGGATTGGGAAAGAAAATCGGAAAGTTCGGGTGGAGCGTGGAACGCAAACCAGGGCTTCCTAAAGAAGGTAACCGGTGACCTGCGGTCTGGTATTCGGTAACCAGTCTCTCAAATCCGTATTCTGGCTCTGACGCGATCGGATCACGAAGCGCAGCAGAGTCCCGGCTCAGACGAGACTGGATCACCAGATCACCGGATCACGGGAAAAAGGCAATCGGTGATCGGTTTTGCCAATTTAAAGACTTAAAAGTATTATTTTGTTAAAGTATGTTAAGGTGTGTTTTTGAACATACTTAATCCCGGAATTTGAGGTTATATTCATGGAGTATAAAACAAGATGCCATGATAGAATATGCAAAGGTAATTCTGCCGAAAGTAAGTTTCAGTAAGTTCTTATTCAGGAAAGAGTTGCTCAAGTGTATCGGGTGGATGAAACCCATGGAACTGGTCGAATTGAAACAATGGTGCCTCAGTAATTTCAGGAACGAGTTTCCTGATGTGCTGGAAGAGGCGTTTGAAATGAGTGCAGCCTGAAAAAGGAAGCCGTCTCCTGACCAGGGCGGCTTTTTTTTTAGGTTTATCATAGCCTGTGGCAGCGAAATTCTTTTTATTTTGCCGCCATGAAACAAACAATCTGGTTACTGCTGCTCTTTTTCCTGGTCCCTTTCACGGGATACAGCTCCGAACTGACGGATTATCTGCAAAAACAACCGGCTGTGGAAAGGGTTGAGCCCATCGGTCCGAATCCTTTTTTCGGGGAAGCTGTCCGGTTTTTTATCAGGCAGCCTTTGGACCACAAGGATCCGGGGAAAGGCCATTTCCTCCAGCGGGTATTTGTAAGTGTGCGGGGTCAGGATCAGCCTGTAGTGCTTGTCACCGAAGGATACGCGGCTGCCTACGGGGGAAATCCGCGGTATCTGAATGAGCTGTGCCCCTTGCTGGATGCCAGTCAGGTGGTGATCGAACATCGCTATTTTGGGGAGTCGTGGCCCGAAGGGCGCGACTGGCAATACCTGACCGTGGAAAATGCTGCCGGCGACCATCACCAGGTTGTGGCCCTCCTCAAGCCCTGGTTTTCCGGAAAATGGATCAATACGGGAATCAGCAAGGGGGGGCAAACCGCCTTGTTGCACCGGATGTTCTTTCCTGACGACGTCGATCTGACCGTTTCGTATGTGGCCCCCATGAATTTTGCCGTGGAAGACGGTCGTCATGAACGTCATATTGCCCGTGTTTCGGGAACAAAGGAAGCCCGCCGGAAAGTCATGGCTTTTCAGAAGGAAGTGTTGCAACGGCGAGATTCACTGATGCCCCTTTTCGAAAAATGGGTCAGCGATAAAAAATCCACTTTCAGACTCCCCGTGGCCGAGATCTATGATTATTCGGTTTTGGAATACAGCTTTTCTTTCTGGCAATGGGGACGGGATCCGGGGACCATTCCTCCGGGGTCCGCTACTGACAAAGAGATTTTTAACCATTGGATGGAAGTTTCTGATCCGGGTTATTTTTCCCTGGAAGAACAGGAACGGATGGGCTCTTTTTTTGTGCAGGCAGCCCGCGAACTGGGTTACTACGGGTATGATACCCGTCCGTTCAGGAAATTCCTGAAGATCAGGAATGCCGGAAACTATCTTTCCCGGTTGTTCCTTCCCGACGGCTACCGTCCGGAATTTGATTCCGGGCCGGCTTTCCTGGCCCAACGCTTTCTGAACACCACCAACCTTCCGATGCTGTTTATCTATGGGGAGGATGATCCCTGGACGGCCAGCGGAGTGGTCATTCCCAGGAAAAGTGCGGTGTTGAAAATTGTCCAGGAGGGTGGCAGTCACCGTACCCGGATTGCCACACTCAGCGAGGAAAACAAAGAGCGGGTACTGGAAAGGATGAAAGAAGTAATCGAGGTTCCGGAGCCGGTCCAGGTGCCTTAAAAATAAATTTAATTGGATTATTGGTGATTTTTCCGAAAAAGTACTATCTTTGCACCGCGTTTGAGTTCTGAAATTCTTTGAATTATAAATATATTGCGGGGTGGAGCAGTTGGTAGCTCGTTGGGCTCATAACCCAGAGGCCGTACGTTCGAGTCGTACCCCCGCTACCGAGAAGAGGATCAGAAAACTGGTTCTCTTTTTTATTTGTTGATTGGTTGATTGGTTGATTTATTGATAGAACCATTTCTGATTCTGTTACTAACTGCTTTTGGATTTTCACTCCTCCTTCACTGTAGTCCTTATTTGATTGCAATGCTCTTTCCAGTAATTATTTTTTTGTAAATGGTTCAAGATGTTTCATTTCGTGCTTTAAGTTATAAGATATGTTTCTGTACCAGCAAAATTGTTTCCCGGGAGAAAAGTTAAAAATCTGAAATCAACGATAAAACTCCTCTATTTTTTGAACATGATATGAATTAGCCCGTTATAGTGAGTAAAGAGAACCCGTTTTTGTTTCATTTGAGATTATAGCAAAATTGGGAATGCTGTTTTATGAGAACAAGAACAAAAATGACTGAACGGAAGAAGGTCATCGTAATTGGCGCAGGTTTTGCCGGTATCCACCTGGTCAGAAGGTTAGATGAAGGATTGTTTGATATTCTTCTGATAGATAAACTGAATCATCATCAATTCCAGCCCCTCTTTTATCAGGTCGCCACCTCGCAGATAGAACCGGCCAGTATTACCTTTCCACTGAGAAATATTTTCAGGAATAAGAGAAATGTTCAGGTCAGGATGGCTGAAGTGATATCTGTCAACAGAAATAAAAACGAGATCATCACCACGATCGGTAATTTTAATTACGATTACCTGATCATTGCGACCGGTTGCCGGACAAATTTCTTTGGTAACAGGGACATAGAAAGAAACTCACTGTCGCTGAAAACAACATATGATGCCATTTCTATTCGCAATCATGTTCTTCTGACTTATGAATCTTTTATTTCTGCCGGTAATGATGAGAAAGAAAGCCTTTTGAATCTGGTCATTGCCGGAGGGGGTCCGACAGGAGTCGAATTGGCAGGCGCTTTTGCAGAAGTCAAAAGGAATATTCTTCCGAAAGATTACCCCGGTATTGACTTCGGCGACCTTAATATCATTTTGGTTGAAGGGAGTAAAAGTCTGCTGAGGAACATGAGTGTCGATGCTCAGACCGCTTCCATGAAATACCTCTCAGATACGGGTGTCACTCTTCTTTTTGAAACCCTTGTGGTTAAATATGACGGTCATATTGCCGTGTTAAGCAACGGAAAGGAAATTAAAACAAAAACTGTCATATGGGTGGCCGGCATAATAGGAAACCTGATTGAAGGCTTTCCGGAAACAGCCTTTACCGGCAACGGCAGGATTTATGTAAACCGGATTAACCAGGTAAAAGGATATGACGATGTTTTTGCTGTTGGTGATATAGCCTTCATGGAAACACCCCGCTATCCCCGGGGACATCCACAGTTAGCCAATGTGGCAATAACGCAGGCCAAGCGTCTGGCAGGAAATATGAAAGCCAAAGAGATGACTAAACCTTTGGTTGAATATGAATACAGGGATTGGGGCTCCATGGCAACCATAGGAAATATGAAAGCAGTGGTTGATTTGCCATTTCTGAAATTCAGGGGATTTATTGCCTGGTTGTTCTGGATGTTCCTTCATCTGATGTTGATATTGAGCGTCAAAAATAAACTGATCATTTTTATAAACTGGGCATGGAAATATATGATAGAGGACACCTCGCTGAGGTTGATTCTTACTCAGACAGGGAATAAAAGAGAGACACTTTAAACAAACTGAATATGAAAAAACAGATAAAAAGCAATGTATTCTGGGTGGGTAAAAATGACTGGGAATTAAGGCAATTTCATGGCTATGAATATTCCACCCATAAAGGTTCAACCTACAACTCCTATCTGATCCGGGAAGAAAAGACAGTATTAATTGATACCGTATTTCAACCTTTTTCTTCTGAATTTATCAAAAACCTGACAGAGGAAATCGAACTTTCTGATATTGATTTTATCATTGCAAACCATGCCGAACCGGACCATAGCGGGGCATTGCCGGAACTGTTGGAAAGAATTCCTGATACACCGGTGTACTGCACGGGAAACGGGATAAAATCGCTGAAAGGTCATTATCACAAAGACTGGAACTTTAAAACTGTTAAAACAGGGGAAAGGCTTTCACTTGGAAACGGGAAAGAACTGATTTTCATACAGGCACCGATGCTCCATTGGCCCGACAGTATGTTCTGCTACCTTACTAAAGATAATATTCTGTTCAGTAATGACGCTTTCGGACAGCATTTTTGCACGGAATTGTTATTTAATGATCTGGTAGAGCAAAGTGAGTTGTTTACTGAAGCGATAAAATATTATGCAAATATTCTGACTCCGTTTAGCCATTTGGTGACTAAAAAGATTGATGAATTTGTGAAACTGAATCTGCCCCTGGATATTGTTTGTCCGAGTCATGGAGTTATCTGGAGGGATAATCCCATGCAAATTGTTACAAAATACATGGAATGGGCAAACAGCTATCAGGAAAATCAGATAACGGTCATCTTTGACACCATGTATGGCGGAACCCGTACAATAGCCGAAAATATCGTAAGGGGTATCAATCATGCTGACCGTTTCGTCAATGTAAAATTATTCAATGCAGCCACAAACGATAAAAATGACATTATTACGGAAATCTTCAAATCCAAGGCTGTATTAATAGGATCACCGACCCTGAACAACGGAATTATGTATTCTATATCGGGCTTGTTGGAACTCATTAAAGGCCTGAAATTTAAGAACAAAAAAGCAGCGTCATTCGGATGTTTCGGTTGGCATGATTTATCCACCAGAATTATTGAGGGTGTATTAAAGGATTCAGGATTTGAAATCATATCCGAACCAGTAAGCTGTAACTGGCAACCTGATGACAATGAAAAAGAGAGAAGTTTTTCATTCGGGGAGCAATTCGTGAAGAAACTTGAAAATTACATTTCTGGTCACCCGGGAAATGAGGCCCAATGACAGTAACCCTGGTTTACGGGGCAAAGGATGTAGAACACAATGAAGCCATCGTCCTGCTGGACTTTTTTCTGAGATGAAATTTCTTTTATAAAGAAGCCATTCCCTTTGGTCCCCCGCGTATCAGTATCTGTTTGTGACAAACTATTGGTCACATTACGGGTGCCCATGAAGACCCGATAGAGAGTATATTGAATCATGCAGGTCAACCACCCTATAATAATATTCCAACAGGTTCGATATTTTACTAGTTAACAGGGATGATAGTATTTCGATCTTCAATTAATTTCAACTGTAAGTTTCATTCAGTTTTCAAGGCCCGCAGAACTCGCCCCGCCTCAGGCGGGACTCGTTTCAAAATTCCCCGCTACGCTGATATTCAGGTTTATACCTGACTTTTTTTGTCCCTGTTTCGCGGGGTAAGGGACATGAATAAGGATAATACGCCGAAACAATCCTCGTTCTGCGACCAAACAAACCCCGGATCCAATCAAGGGATTAACCGGTTCCATTGACCTGGATTTCAAATGGTCAGACAATATGCAGGGTGACAATGAGCCTCTCGAAAAGTACGTCAACGGGGGTGCAACCTCCGGAGGCCTTTTAAAACTCTATCTAATGATTTCACGGTTAAATCCTAAGCAATTTAAAACATTTTGCAACAGAAATTGTTACTTGATTGAAACAAACATTAAGAAAGGAATCACCAATGAAAATCGGGGAGAAAATCGGTATAACAGGGGCAACAGGTCAATTGGGCCGCCTGACAGTAGAAAAAATGAAAGAAAAGGTGCCTGCTGAACGTATTATCGCGCTCGTTCGATCACCGCAAAAGGCGGCAGATCTTGGTGTAGAAGCCCGTGAATTTGATTACGGCAAAACGAAAGACCTGGCGCATGCCCTTCAAGGAGTAGATCACTTATTGCTGATTTCCAGTAATGAGATCGGACAAAGGGCGGTTCAGCATCTGAATATTATTGAGGCGGCCAAAAAAGCCGGAGTAAAATGGATTGTTTACACGAGCCTTCTTCGTGCCGATACTTCCTCTCTCAGTCTTGCCGGGGAACACCTGGCCACCGAAGCGGCATTAAAAGAATCAGGCATACCATATACGGTACTGCGCAACGGTTGGTACACCGAAAACTATACGGGTTCAGTACAGGTCGCTATTGCCGGCGGCGCATTCCCAGGGAGTGCCGGGGAGGGTAAAGTTTCTTCCGCGGCCCGGATCGATTTCGCAGAAGCCGCAGTGGCCGTGCTTACGGGAACAAACCATGAGGGTAAGGTTTACGAACTGGCCGGCGATGAGGCCTACACACTGACAAAACTGGCAGCTGAGATTTCAAGACAGACCGGTAAGAATATTCCCTACAGAAATCTGGCCGAATCTGACTATGCCGCACTTCTGAAGCAATTCGGCCTGCCTGAACTCTATGCCACAGCCATTGCCAGCTGGGATACGTCGGCATCCAAAGGGGATTTGTTTGACAACGGCCATCAACTTTCAAAGCTGATCGGAAGACCGACCACTTCCCTTTCGGAGGTCGTCAGGAAAACGTTGGCAGAGTTCAGCTGAGAAAATAGAAGGCTCCGATTGAAAGGCAGGTCTTCCGGTGTTTAGCAACGGAAGAATACTTCTTTATATGATAGTAAGAGAAAAACCCGGCAGACTACAGAGAATATACCGCGGTCTTTGTCTCACTTTTTCCCGGTCAGTTGCTCAACCAGCCATTTCCGGAGCTGCTCCGTCTCTTCGGGGTAGGTCCAGTGTCCGGTTTCTTCAAAGATTTTCAGGGTTTTGGGAGCCTCGATGACATTATAGGCCGAAAACATGGAGGTGGGCGGACAGGTTACATCGTTATATCCCCAGGAGTAAAAGCCGGGAACCTTCACCATGCGTGCAAAATTGACCACATCGTAGTATCTGGAAGTTTCAATTTTGTCGGCTTTGGCATGATACGGCTTGTTGTGTTCGGCAAACATGTGGGGCCATCCTCCCGCTCGCCCGTTCAGGTAGCCGGTAAGGTCACACAAAGCGGGATACAACGCAGCCAGGTATTTCACGCGGGAGTCGAGTCCTGCCGTTACGATGGAGAGTGCCCCGCCCTGACTTCCGCCGGTGACTGCCAGGGTGGATCCGTCAAATTCGGGAAGGGAATAGATAAAATCGACTGCCCTCACACAGCCCAGGTATACGCGTTTGTAATAATAACGGTCGCGGTTGTCGAGATTGAAAAAGGGGTAACCGTCAAGGGCTGTTTTTCCCAGATCGGCATATACCAATGGATCCAGCGTCACTGGAATTCCGTGGATTCCGATTTCAAAGGAGATAATCCCGTTTTCCGCCATGCCCACATCGCCTGCATAACCCCTTACACCTGCTCCGGGAACCCTCAGTACCGCCGGATAAGTACCCGGGTTTTTCGGCATGCACAAAATTCCGTACATCCTCTTCCCTATACCAAAATTCTGGAGGTTTACATGGTACACATTGGCCTTTTCCGTGCAACGGTCAGGAAGCAGGGTAATCCGGGCATCCATTGGGATTTTTGCAGCTTCGGCTTTGGCTTCGTCCCAGAATTGCCGGAAATCAGCCGGCATTTCGGCTGTCGGCACGATTTTTTCCGGAGCAAAGGCAGCGGTCGACAGGTTTTCATACCGGTAGCCGTCGACTGTTGCCGATACCTTGCAGCGAAGGAACCCCGGCTCTTTCAGCGTGCCCCCGTCTATCAGGTACTGGCCGTCGGGAAGTACGACAGATTCAGCTTTCACCGGCGCCATCATTTCGGGACCGCATTCGTAGTTGATTTTTACATTGTTGATGGGTACGCTGTTTCTCAGCACCGATACCCGGAACCGTGCTTTTTCCCCTGGTTTGTATACCCAGTCCGCATGGTCGGGGGCAATCACGATTTTTACCAGTTTTTCAACAGGTTGGGCAAACAGGCAGGTTCCGGCCAAAAGCAGGAACAGGAGAAGAAGGATTTTAAACCGGTTCATGGTCATAATAAGTTGATTTTTAGATTAAAACTAGAATTTGATCGCTGATTTTTGTGTGGGTATTTAAAGTGTAACACTAATCCCGGAACGTGAAATACTTTTCCCGGATGGGGATATTGAGCAGGGCAGTTGCGGCATTGTCGCCGGTGATCTCTTCCTTTTCAGGATCCCATTTCAGTGTCGACCCGGTTTTAATGGCCATCAGCCCGAGCTGGCACATGGAGATGGTGCGGTGTGCGGTTTCCAGGGGTTCCAGCGAAGCTTTCCCTGATTTGACGGCCAGCAGAAAATCTTCTTTGTCGCTGGGCAAATCCCTGAAATGCAAATCGCCGGGTTTGCCTTCTTCCTCCAGGATGGAGGGTGAGCTTGCCTTGATGGTTTGGGGATATTCAATCTCTATCCATCCTTCACTTCCTTCAAAACGCACGTAAGGCCGTTCGATTTTGAAGAAGAGTTCCGTGCCGTTGGCATATTGATATTTGATTTCAAACCGGTTAAGCGTATTCCACAATCCTTTGTCGAAATCCCCGCTGCCTTCCACCGAAACCGGTCCGGTATATTCGGTGTTGTTGCCCCATTGGGCGATTCCCATCAGGTGGGCGCCCCAGTTGGAGATCATGCCGTTGCAGTAGGCATCGACCCTCATCCAGCCGGGTCTTCCGTAAGCCTTAACGGCATGGACCCGTTTTTCGGTGTAGGGCGCTTCCCAGGCGGGTCCCAGCCAGAAGTCGTAATTCAGTTCGGGGGGTACCGGCATGGTGGGTTGGGGAGGCAGCGCTGCACCGTTCAGTTCTGCCGGGACAGCTACGTATATCCGTTCAATTTTCCCGATGCGGCCGTTGCGGACTGCTTCCACGATGCGTGAAAACTCCGGAAGAGTGCGGAACTCGCTGTCGTTGCGGGTGATGACCCCTGATTTCTGAATGGCTTTCACCAGTTTCCGGCCATGCTCGATGCAGGTGGAGATGGGCTTTTCAAGGGAGATGTGTTTCCCGGCACGGGCGGCATCAATGGCGGTTGGCACATGCCAGTGATCGGGAAGGGAGATCATTACGGCATCCACATCGCGCGACTGCAGCAATTCCCGGTAATCGGTCCAGGCTTTGCAATCCTTATAAGTAATCCCTTTCTGTGCCGAATAGCCTTCGTTGACCTGTCTCACTGCGTTGGCGAGCCGCCAGCCGTCCACGTCGCATACTCCTGTGAGATGGGCATGCTGCGAGGCGAGCAGTTGGGGAATGTTGGGATTCACCGA
>CAYYJE010000003.1:0-51694 GCA_964472165.1 uncultured Prolixibacteraceae bacterium
TATAGGGTTTTACGGAATAGTACATCAGATAACGGTCCTGAAAGGCGATCACATGAGGATCTTTGGCAAAATGCTGCCCCAAACGGCTTGAGTCGGTGTAGTACATCATTTTCTGACGGGTCTCCCCCTCTGATTTTTTAGCAGGCGGAAAACACCCCACCAGCATCCACGCAGCTGTCAGGAGTACGAAAATTTGTTTTTTCATGGTAAACAATTGGAATTACAGTTTTGGGAATACGCTTTTAACTTCAAAATTTGAACTGGGGTATTTTTAACCACTCTCCGTCTCTCATGGCGGACTGGTGAGCCACAACTCCACCCACAGTCATATTGAGCGCCATGGCGATATCGACCAGCGGTTTACGGTCGAGAAGCAGCGCTGAGACAAACTCGTCGGTCAGGAGGCCATGAGATCCTCCGTGACCGCCGGAAGCCAATCCCGACGGAAGCGGCGGCCGGCGCAAATCGGGGAGGTTCTTTTCGGTTCCATCATATTCTTCGTAGTAGGAACCTTTTGTTCCCCTGACCCTGCCGGTTTCAGAGCCATATCCATGTCCGACGGTATCGGCACTTCTGCCCATGCGGGCCATTCCGCCTTCGCTGGTGCGGTAAAAGGAAATTTGCGTTGCAAAAGGATTGTTATACCGGTTATCGTGAAAGCGTTCCATCGTACTTGGCAAACCCAGACAGGATACTTCCGTAAATGTACCGTTTGTGACACCTATGTAGTAGGCATCGGAATGCGTCGGATACCACTGCGGGGGCATCCCGTGACGCCAGTTGTTGAAAGAATCAATCCCGTTTTCCGAATAGTGCCAGTATTCGCCTTCGGCATAGACTACCTTTCCAAAACCACCGGCCTGATATATCTGACGCATGGCGTAATGGTTTTCACGGAACATGGAGGTTTCAAACATCATATATTTGAGGCCGGTTCTTTTAACCGTCGCATAGAGTTTTTCCGCATCTTCAAGGGAGCCAAACACTGCCGGCACAGCACAGGCCACATGTTTGCCGTGATTTAAGACTTCGATGCAATGCCGGGCATGACTCGGAGCATCCGTGGCCACAAAAACAGCTTCAATTTTGTCGTCTTTTACCAGTTCTTCGAGGGACGGATACGTTTTCTTGCACCGCGTAACCTTTGCCAGTTCTGCACACCGTTCGGGGATCAGATCACTGACGGCCACTACCTCCACATTCGGATGATCCTGAAAACCGAATGCCGCAGCGAATTTGCAAACCCCGTATCCGACAAGGCCCACGCGTACCTTCCTGTCGGAAACCGGCGTCCACAACTTTTCAGCTTCCACAGAAGAACCGGTATCTTCAAATCCCTGTATCAGGGGCTGTGTCGCCTTCCTCCCTGATGAACAGGAGAGCTGGTGAAGTCCAAGAATGGTTGTCCCTATTCCAATTCCGGCTGTCTTCAGAAACTTACGCCGGTCTGACGGTTCCTTTTGTAAATCTTTTTTCATTTTTTCGGTTTAAAATAATTTCAATGTTTGATATTCTCCTACCCGTATTGTGATTTTGTATAGCAGAGATTCCCATTGCCCCCCATCTACAATGCCTTCTGCTTTAAATCTGCCATCCTGTTTTTTGCTGAAACGATCTTCCTGCGGTATTTTTTGGCAGTAATCCGGTTTTTAAGTTCCAACCGGTCTTTCTTTAAATTAAAATACTCTTCATATTGATAATCAGACCAGAATATATATTTCTCCGAATGGGTAACCAAGGCTTCGGAAGAAGGAATAAATGAAATGCTATTCACCACAGGGTGCTCATAATAGAACTCCTGCCTCCAGGAAGGTGCATCCTTGCTTAAATACAAGCGGGAAAAATCCGCTCCCTGAACCGCTGACGGGATTGATTCACCGGCAGCAGCAATAATCGCGGGAGCAATGTCGATATTCAACACAAACTCATCATTGGCGCGATTTCTTCCTGAGGCAGGAAGTCGCGGATCATGCACCACCAAAGGAACCCGGATCGACTCCTCATAAGGGTACCATTTGTCTGCCAGTTGATGTTCCGAATGAAAATAGCCGTTGTCACCCATAAAAATAATCAGCGTATTTTCATAGGCACCCTGGATCTTCAATTCCTCCACTATTTTGCCTATAGCCAAATCCATCTCTGTCAACATCCTGTAATACGCTTTCATATAGCGCTGGTATTTTTCAGGCGTATCGAAACGCCAGTGCCACCGGTTCCTGCCTTCGTTTTTTTCATCGGCAATAAAGGGAGGCAGCGCTTTCAAGGCTTTATCGGTGGCAGATGGAGGAACCGGGATTGCCACATCCCGGTAGAAATTTTCACTTTGTGGCTGGTAACGGTACTGGTCGGGATGCCTGTCCTCGGCATGGGTGGCAAAGAAACTGACCGACAGACAGAAAGGCTTTCCTTCAGGACGGGTTCTCAGGAACTGCAGGGCATCTTTTTCATTTTTTGCCGTTACATGGATGGAATCCCCTTTCCCCTGCGGCATCCAGTGTTTTCCTTCGTAAACGATACTGTAGTCGTAATCGGATTCCCTGATTTTGCCCACCCCGTACTTGCCTACGAATCCGGTACAGTAACCCGCTCTCCTTAAAACGGCAGGATAGGTTTCGTGCAGGGTCTCATCAGACAACGGAACTCCAAACCGGGTCACCTGATGCCGGCTCATATACTGACCCGACAAGATACTTGCCCTGCTCACCATGCAGATCGCCGTGGTCACACAGGCATTGTTGAAGCGGATCCCATCTTCGGCCAACCGGTCGATGTGGGGAGTCAAAACAACCGGATTCCCCATGCATCCCAGCGAGTTCCACCGCAAATCATCGGCAAGCAATAGTACCACATTCATCTTTTCGGTGGCCGGGGCGCAGCAAGGCCAGAGGGCCAGACACACTCCCCCCCAGTAAACAGGTTTTGTCTTTCTTACGATGGACATTGGCATTTCTTTGATGTTAAACTTCAACAATTTAATTTGCTTTAAAACCAGCTAAAGTGTGTTGTATAACACCCTCACTCTATTTCTCATGGTATGGAAGACAAACCTATCTTTGTCTTTACCAAATTATCATAAAATTACCGGAAAAGCGATTGTCATGAATTTTCCGAACCTGATTTCCGGCCTTGTGGCTCCGATATCCGATGTAAAAGCGATCAAAACAGCATAAAAATATACTAAAATCAGAAAATTATGAGAAAGATCGGATTTTTATTAGGGATTGGACTCCTGGCACTGCAGGTGAATGCCCAAACCGGTTTCAACGGGATCGACGTGAACATGGGAAACCTGTACCGGCTGTCAAATGCTGAAACCCGTTCCATCAGCCCTGAGAATTTCACCGGTGAAAAAGGGAAAGGGGGCATGGCCAGACTGGAGGAGAAGGATAAGCGGAATGTGGCCAATGCATACGAAGCAGCCCGTGACCTCGGACAGGGATGGAAAGTTAATCCTTTCATCATCATTAATCCCCGTGAAACTTTCACCCTTGCTGAAATCGAAGGTCCGGGAGCCATCCAGCACATCTGGATGACCCCCACGGGAGTATGGAAGTTTTCAATTATCCGGATATACTGGGATGATGAAAAAGAACCGTCGGTAGAGTGCCCTGCAGGAGATTTTTTTGCAATGGGATGGAACGAATATGCCCCGCTCAATTCCCTGGCTGTTTGCGTAAATCCCGGGAGCGCTTTTAATTGTTACTGGACCATGCCCTTCCGGAGAAAATGCAGGATAACCATGGAGAACATCAATGACAAGGATCCGATGCGGTTGTATTATCAGATTGATTACACCCTGACAGATGTTCCAGACGATGCCGCCTATTTTCATGCCCAGTTCAGAAGGACAAATCCCAACACCACATCCGATTATACGATTATGGACAATGTCAAAGGACAAGGACAGTTTGTCGGGTTGTATATGGCCTGGGGTGTAAACAACAATGGATGGTGGGGCGAAGGTGAAATTAAATTCTTCATGGACGGAGACAGCCAGTTCCCTACCATCTGCGGCACGGGGACCGAAGACTACTTTTGTGGCTCCTATAATTTCGACCGCGGCGGGCAATACAAGGAATTCTGCACTCCTTACTCCGGCCTGGTACAGGTTATCCGCCCCGACGGCACCTACAAATCGCAGCAACGTTTCGGGCTCTATCGCTGGCACATTGCCGACCCCATCCGGTTTAAAAAGGATTTGAGGGTCACCATCCAGGATCTGGGCTGGCGTCATGGCGGAAGGTATTTGCCCCAGAAATCGGATATTTCATCGGTGGCTTTCTGGTACCAGACTGAACCGCATGCCCGGTTCCCCAAACTCCCCGGCTGGGAAGAACTGGAAGTCAACTAAAGTAACCCGGCAACTGTCAGTCATACAATTCACAATTGAGCCGGCACATGGATCCGGCGAACTTATTACAATCAAAAGACGATATGAAGCGGATTAAATATATTAAAGCCCTCGCTGTCCTCATGGTTATAATGGGGGCAGCCTGTACATTCACAGCAAACAAAAAAAATGAAAAAATGAGCAACGACAAAAAAGATTGGTCCCCGGGGAGCTATGGATATGATGTGGATTTTTTTGCCGGGAAAAATATTGGCACAATCGAACTGAAGGATCCGGATTCAGATGCCGCCATCCTGGTGGTCCCGGGCTACCAGGGACGTGTGATGACATCCACTGCCAGCGGATACGAAGGTGCCAGTTATGGATGGATTAATTACAAACTGATCGGCTCAGGAGTGGTAAGCACCCAATTTAACCCTGTGGGTGGGGAAGAACGTTTCTGGCTGGGACCTGAAGGAGGCCCCTACTCCATTTACTTCGGGAAAGGGAAAACACAGGTTTACGAAAACTGGCAGGTACCGCCGGTGCTCGACACGGATCCTTTTGATATTAAGAACCAGGATTCAGGTCAGGTAACTTTCGAAAAAAAGGCAACCCTGACGAATGCTTCGGGAACGGAGTTTAAAATCGGAATCGAGCGGAAAGTATCCCTGCTTTCCAACGAGGAATTCACCTCCTTGTTTGAAACCGAAATTCCCGGCGGTTTGAAGGTGGTGGCTTACCAGACCGACAACAGAATTGTCAACGAGGGCAGCCAGGCATGGACAAAAGAAGGAGGATTGCTGTCGGTATGGTTGCTGGGAATGTTTAATCCGTCGCCAACGACCACTGTTTTTATCCCTTACCGGGAAGAAGATAAGGGTGTAATTGTAAACGACAACTATTTTGGAAAAGTTCCGGCCGACCGGTTAATTGTGGAGAATGGGACCATCTTTTTTAAAATCGACGGCAAGTTCAGGAGCAAAATCGGCATCCCTCCGGGAAGAGCCAGAAATTTATGTGGCAGCTTCGACTCGGAAAAAAATATCCTCACCCTTTTGTGGTGTAACCTTCCTTCCGAACCCATGGAATATGTGAATTCGAACTGGGGGGATCAGGAAAATCCGTTTGATGGGGATGTGATAAATTCATACAACGACGGTCCGGTTGATGACGGATCCATCATGGGTCCGTTTTACGAAATTGAAACCTCATCGCCTGCTGCCGCTCTGGCTCCGGGAGAATCACTCACCCACACCCAGAGGGTAGCCCATATCCAGGGGGACAAGGCCGGACTGGCAAAAATTGTGGATCTCCTCTTTGATCTTGACCTGGATGAAATTGCAGCGAAATTTAGTTCACGATAGTCGTCTCAGAAAATGGAAAAACAACGAATAATCCCCAAAGGCATTGTTTTGCCTTTTTTACTGCTTACCTCCCTGTTTTTTGCCTGGGCTGTACCCAACAACCTGACAGACACCATGCTGGCTGCATTTAAGCGGATCATGAGCCTATCAGACTCCAGAACAGCATGGATTCAGGTGGCCTGTTACCTTTTTGGCTATGGTTTTTTTGCCCTTCCGGCGGCTCTTTTCATCAAACGCTTCACCTATAAATCGGGTGTGATGCTCGGATTGGGCATGTATGCAGCCGGAACTTTCATGTTTTATCCGGCCATGCTTACCTCGGGATGGAATGTCGGAATTGGATTTCTGATGTTCCTGCTGGCCATCATTATCCTTTTTGCCGGGCTTTCGATCCTGGAAACATCGGCAAACTCCTATGTCTGTGCAATTGGTCCCGAATCCACAGCCACCCAAAGGCTGAACTTTGCCCAGTCGTTTAATCCTTTTGGAGCGATTACCGGGGTAATTATCAGCCAGGTATTTATCCTTTCGCAGCTCAGTACCATGAGTGCCGGCGAACGTGCCAACCTTCCTGCGGATGAGCTTACCCGTATCCAGGGAGTTGAACTGAATGCCGTGACAATGACCTACATGGCGCTGGGATTGATCATGGTCGGATTGCTGGTCGCCATCTGGTTAACCCGGATGCCTGCTTTGAAAGAAGATGACAAAAGCCTTGATATCGCAGGAACATTCAGACGCCTGGCGAAAAACAAAAACTATTTATGGGGTGTGGTTGCCCAGTTTTTTTATGTGGGAGCACAAATCGCCGTCTGGTCATTTATCATCCGCTATGCCATGCAACAGTTGCATTTCGATGAAGTGGTGGCACGACTCGGTGCAAATGCATCTTCCGGTGATATAATTGCTTCACTCAGAAGTGTGGAACCAGTTGCAGGCAGTTTTTACGCTTTCTGTGATTGGATAGGCCTTGATGCCCTGCTCCCGCGTACTGCCGAACAGGCAGGAGCCACCTATTACATCATGTCACTGATTCTATTCGTAGCAGGCCGGTTTATCTGCACAGGCTTAATGCGCTTTGTCAAACCCCGCATCCTGTTAACGCTTCTTGCTTTGCTGGCCGTGACTTTTTCCCTGGGAGCCATCTACGGAGAAGGCAGGTTGGGCGTTTATTTCCTGATGGGAATCTCATTTTGTATGTCGCTGATGTTTCCCACTATTTATGGAATAGGAATCCGGGGATTGGGAGAAGATACCAAAATGGGAGGAGCAGGCATGGTAATGGCAATTGCCGGAGCCGCTGTCCTTACCCAGATTCAGGGAATTGTTTCCGACCAGGTTGGAAGTATCAAACTGGCATACTGGGTACCTGCCATCGCTTTTTTGATCATTGCTTTCTACGGTGCTGTAATCTGCAGAAGGTCAGGTTTCAGGAGTTGAAAAAAAACTTTCCGGATCCTGATACTGAACCTGCGGAACAATTCAGGTCACTGAAACTGATTCGCAGGAATCATTTTAAAGGTGCCGTTCAGGTCGACGTCCAGGCTGAACGGGTTGGCGATTTCGTGAAGTATCGCAGCCATCTGACTGCGTGAAACCGGCGTATTGACCGGGAGATTTCCGAAAGCATATTTCCCCCTGATTTCTTCGATTTTCCGTTGCAGCAACTGAGGATCTGCTTTTTTCCAGCTCCCTGTTAAAACGGCAGTTTCCATGGTGATCATCCCGGCTTCTTCAAGGGTCACAAAAGGTCCGCTGAGGCCATACTTGAAATCAGGAATCAACTCCTTTAATCCATCGGTCAGGGCCGATGAAGTCATCACTGAATCGGGATGGAAAAGGGTAAGGTTGGTCCATCCCTGGTTTTTCCCTTCGCCTTTGATGATCCCCGTCGCGCCAATGCATTGTACCGCGTCCCAGTAACAATCCTCAGGGGTGACATCCGCATAGGGCAGAAGGTAAGCCCCCGCATTCAGCAATTTTTGCTGAACCCGCCGGACAGGCACATCAGCCGGGGTTACGCCGGCTTGTACCGACAATGCAGCCAGCACTCCCGCTGCCTGCCCGGTAAGCATGCAGACAGGCTGTAACCGGGTGGTTCCGTTTACAATATTCGTGACTGAAATGGATTTTTCAGCCACAATAATGTTCTCCCTGTCGGCAGGAATAAGTGTTCCAAGTGGAAGGGCAAAGGAGGGTACCGGATAAAAATGGATATCAGGTACTTTTGAGGGATCGGGATATGCGCCATGATGATGATCAACCGGATAATCACCTACGGCAATTCCTGTGCGGTAAAGCGCCAGCGGCTGATTATACGGCCGGGCCAGATCATTGAGGGTAAAAAGCACCTTCCCCCTGATGCGGCGGGATTCACGGTGATAAGGGAACATCGGGAATCCGTCGTCAGAAGGAAATTCACCTTCGGCAATCCCCAGGTTTTTATATCCGAGTTCCGTCTGCAGGTAATAGATGTAACACCGGGTATGCCATTTTGCCCTTGCATAGGCAGCCGCCCTTTCTTCAGCAGACATTTCAATTACATTCACAGAATAATCATTGCCGTTTATGGGCCAGTTGATCATGAATTTGTTTCCGGGAAGATGTCCGTATTCCATCATATGGGAGCAATCCCACAAGACAGCGCCCGGAGGTTTCGCTTCACAATTTTTATTGGCGCAGGTACAGCGGAAGGGAGCAGGATCATAATTCTCAGGGCGGGGAATGGTCATGTCGGCATCGCGGCCAAAATCCTCAAGGATGGCCACATAGGTGAGATCCTGGACGATATCGTTGGCCAATTCGGGAGCAATTTCCTCACCGGTATCATCACGGGAATCCATTCCAATGGTGTATGGCACATCTGCCATTTTTGCCACATCGCCCAGTTCTGTCCCATCAATAAGCAGGATTGTTTTCACCGAGAACCTCCCATGGTCGGAAGTGAAAGAGGCAATCCATCCATCTCCTTTTTTTCTAAGATTCCGGAGTTTACAGTTGAAACTGATCTGCAACTTCTGTTCTGCCTCCGCCATTTGCAGAAGTATGGAAGCCCCTGCCGCTGGTTCGAATAAAACATTGCTGACCCAGCCTGTTTTGACGGAGCCGGCACCTCCGTAATGGGTATAGAGTTTTTGGCGGAACTCCTCCCACAGCCCGGAATAAAGCCTGTAGTTCCCGTCGATCGCACTCACCCCCGCAGAGGTAAGCATCCCTCCCAGCCAGGGGGTTTCCTCCGCAATTAGCGTATTGGCTCCCAGGCGGGCCGATTGAATACCTGCCATTGTGCCACTGGCACCCCCGCCGATGACCAGCACGTCCACTCCGGTATAACGGGTGGGATTTATCACCGAACATGAAACAAACAGGCTCAGCATAGCCGCTGCAAACAGACCCTTGCCCTTCATTTTTCCAAAAACTCTTTTCCCAGCCATAAAAATTCAGCCGCAGAAGTGATCAAAGAAGGGAGGCCTGGCTTTCCGGAGGATTCCCGGCCACAGTTTCGAAACCAGGAATTCGCCGGATTGATCAGGCCTCCCTTCACCTATTCATGCCATCAGGCATGCGCATTTAATAGATCTCCCAAAGCTCCACTCCACCATTGGTGCACAGGAATGCGACCACGGCGGATTTTCCGTCGGCGCTCACCCTAACCTTTACGTCGCCCGTTACATTTCCGTTACTGGCATAATTGGGATCCAGCGGGAAATTCAACCAGTCGTTCCAGTTTCTGAATTTAATCAGGTCCATGATGGAAGCGATTTTATCGGGCCGTAGCATCACTTTTCTGACATCAAAGATCTCCCTCATCCAGTTGGCCGTATTCTGTTCAATCATAAAAATATAGAATGCACCATCCATCTGTGCATAGTCAAATGCATGTCCGCCACCCAGCCACTGATGATATACATTTTGAATGTGGTGTTCCGACTGATAAATTGGTTGATTGGTGGTTCCACTCATATAGGTAATGGCTACTTTCGCAACGCCACTTTCATAGCGGGCCAGAAAATAGTTGCTGTTTGCGCCAACCTCAACCGGCACCAATTTTGCCTGTACGCCCATGGTATAGTTAAGCGTGTAATCGACCAATCGGGGCTGTGCCGATACCACCTTGCCGTCTTTGATCTCCCACTGCAGAAAGGTGTTTTTATTCGACAATGCAAGATAAAGGAATGCGTGACTGCTCATATCGCCTTTGACATAGATCTTTCTTCCGATCTGTACACCCGTGATATTCAGCACATATTCAAAAAGCAACTGGGGTTCGGCAGTTACACCTTTCCACCAGAACATGTGGATCACATCGCCTACGGCGGTACCAAAATTACAGGAAGCCACATTCCCCGCATCGTCGGTGGTCATGTGCAAGGGCACCGTTTTTTGGAGTTTGCTCCAGTCGACTCCATTCCAGGACATATCTCCCGCCTTTTCTCCGTCAGAAAGATTGTAATAGCTAAAACCGGCCCTGTTGTGCACCACCACATAATTTCCGCTGATCCCGACCGCACCGTTGTTGTGATTGGTGAAATTCAACTGGGTGGCCGTCTTTTTCCACACTGAACGATGCTGATAGATCACACTCAGTCGCGCCTTGATCGTATAAGCCTGTCTTTTCCCGTCAGCGCCCACCACCTCAAAATTGTAAGGCTGAGAAAGATCAACGGGTCCGACAAAAGGAGGTTCAATCCGGGCATTGTTGGGGATATTTGCCGAGACGTTTATCTTTTTCATATCGGTGGTTTTTAATCCGCTGATATCGGCCTCCAGGACAATCGGACCCTCACCTTCCGTTTCTTCCACTGCAATTTTGGTATCAACAAGATCAGCGGTTAAGAATGTCAGTGCAGTCAGTTTGTTCCCGGCCGTGGGAATCAACTCTTCAGCTTCCTGGCATCCCGTGAACAGAAGAGCCAGACTGAGCATACACAGTGACAGTGAACTATAAATTCTTTTTTTCATAATTTTACTTTTTTTATTACCAAAGTGGCGTTTGCTTGCACAAAGGATTGTTATCTATCTCATTCTGAGGAACAGGCAGCTTGTAGTAGCTCTCCTTGAATACCCTGTTTTTGTCGTCACATTCAACTTTTTCAAAAGTAAATGAATCGCCCGATTTTGTAATCTTTGTACCGTGCATCCTTTTTCCGTCAAGGACCTCCACAGCTTTTCTCCAGCGACGCAAATCCCAGAGGCGGTGACCTTCAAAAGCCAGTTCCACCTTGCGCTCTTCCCTGATAATTTCGCGCAGAGCAACCTGATCGGTCACGGTGACTTTGGGCAACCTGGCTCTTTCACGGACTTTGTTGAGTGAAACAAGCGCTTCGGCTCCCCTGCCCAGTTCATTGAGTGCTTCGGCATGGTTCAGCAGCACCTCCGCATACCTTACTTCATACCAGCTCTGGGTACTTATTCCGTCCATCGGGGCATTTTCGTCAATCATCTTGCGGATATAAAAACCCGTGACAGTTCCTCCGCCACTCTGCTGGGCGCCATAAGGTTCGAAGCCATCTTTTCCGCCGACAGAAGTCTCGATCGTACGCCCCTTCCAGATGGCACCGTTGTACAATACGGAAGCGTAAAAACGGGGTTCCCTGTTTTGGAAAGGCTGGGCGGCATGAACCGGATTATTCCAGTCAAATAAGCTTCCATCGGCCATCCTGTAAGCGTCCACCATTTCGAGGGTAGGCACTGCAATACCTGTCAACCCTTCGTTCTTGTCGCCCTTGGGACTGTACAATTTATGAAATGAATGCCCCAGGGTTCCGCCAAAACGATAGGTAAGCACACCCTCTTTGCTGTCTTTGGTCTTAAAGATTTTATCATAATCCGATTCCAGCTGGTACAAACTTCCTTCCTCTTTGATCACCTCTTCAGCAGCAGCAACAGCTTCTTCCCATCTTCCCGCGTACAACATCACCCGCGACTTATATCCCATCACTCCACCCCGGTTAAGCCGGCCCAAACTGGCCTTGTCCCATTCGCGGGGAAGGTTGTTCGCCGCAAAGTCGAGCTCTTTCGTGATGAAATCGTAACATTCACTCTCTGTGCTTCGCGCCTTGAATGCTTCGTTAGGCCCGTCAATATAGTCCCTGATAATGATTCCTCCGTGACTTCTCACGAGCATAAAATGGAGAAATCCCCTGAAGAACCGGGCCTGGGCTTCCATAAGCGTCTTATCGGCCTCGGAATAGGTGGCATAATTTTTCAGTCCGAAAAGGAATTCATTGATCCTGCGGATGCGGTTGTATTCATAGGTATAGTCGGAAAGCACGATGTTCGTGGGACTGATGATGGAACTCAGGATCGTTTTATTCACATCACCACCGTTTCCTCCCATCACATGCTGGTTGTATTTCACGATATCACTAAATCCGTCGTTGAGCGACACCCCGGCATATTTCGACCCATAAGGGCCATACTCGTAGATCGGTTTATAGAAACCATTGATATACAGGTAGGTATTCTCCTTGGTCTTCCAAATCTCAGCTTCGGTATAAACTGTGCGGGGTTCCGGATTCAGGTAATTCTCACTGCAGGAACCCAGGAACAGAGCCAGTACTAAAATGAGTACCTGATATTTGATATTACTTATTTTCATAATTCTCTGGTTTTAAAAAGTTACACTTACCCCAAATTCGAACGTACGTTGCTGGGGATAATATCCATTGTTGATTTCAGGAGCCTCCGGATCGATGCCATATTTATTCAGACCCGACCAGGTAATCAGATTGGAACCCGTGAAACTCAGCCTGACACCATCAATTCCGGCCTCTTTGAATAAGCGGTTTGCAATGGTGTATCCGATCTGGGCATTCTTTAACCGGAGGTAACCTGCATTCCGCATCCACCACGACGATGCCCAGCCGTTGCAGTTGCCGACTTCAGCGGCCACTGTGGTAAGGCGTGCAAACTCGGCATCCGGATTTTCAGGAGTCCAGCTGTTCTCAATCAGGAAATTGGGTGAATTGCCGTTGCCGTGAAAAGGACGGGTGTAAATCGTAGCATCGACGGCCCCGTTCTCATAAACCCCGCTTAAAAAGATGTCGCGGATGGCAGCTCCCTGAAAAAAGAGGGTGGCATCAAAATTCTTCCAGGATGCCCCCATGTTAAACCCATACATCAGTTCCGGGAAATTGCTGTTTCCCAGAAAAGTGTAATCCTGGGCGCTCTCTATTCTTCCATCACCGTTCAAATCCTTGTAGATGATATCTCCCTGCCGGATCTGGCTGATTTTCTGAAGGTGACTCAGAGTAGGTGTAGTCATGATCTGGTCGTCGGACTGATAGAGGCCTTCTGCAATAAATCCCATCTTTTCACCCATCTTCCTGCCGGTGCGTTTCTGATTCAGGGGAGTATTCGGACTTTCATTCATCCTCAGTATCTTGTTCCGCGACCACCCTAAATTCCCTTTCAGGTTGTAATTTACCTGGCCAATTTTGTTGTGGTGGGTCAAAACCAGTTCGAATCCCTGGTTGGCCACTTCACCGCCGTTGACAGTCCCCGGATAATTGCCCCCGAGTGAGGCCGGGAAAAGACTGCCCCCGCCGATTAGGATATCACGGGTATGTTTGTAAAAGTAGTCAAATTCCATTCCGAAGATTCCCCTGGTCAGCATCATTTCGAAACCCACATTATAGGTGGCTGTTTTTTCCCAGGTAATATCCCTGTTGACCTCCCCTGCGGTGTACACCGAAATATATTCTTTGTCACCAATATAGATGGTGGCCGGATTTCTTCTCATCATGTTCAGATAGGCAAACTGGCCGACATTCAGGTCGTTACCAAGCACCCCGGCAGAAGCACGGAATTTGAGATTCTCAATCTTTTTCTTCAGCTCACCGAAAAAGGGCTCTTCCGAAATCCTCCATCCGGCAGATGCAGCAGGGAAGAAACCCCAGCGGTTTTGGGGAGGGAAACGGGAAGAACCGTCGTAACGGGCGGCCAATTCAAGCAGGTACTTGTTGTCAAATGCATAATTGACCCTGCCCACAAAACCTGCCCGCCTGAAAATACTGCTGTTCCCATACACATTCGGCCTTCCGTTGCTGTCCTGGATATCGTTCCCCATATCGAGCTCATGCAGGGTAGTCACATCATAATCCACTGCGGTGGCGCCGATGCTTTCGCCTTCCTGCAATGCTTCCTCAAAAAGGAACAATCCGGAAACATCATGTTTTCCAAACGTGTTTGCATAAGTGATGGAAGGCTGAAGGGTCCTCCTGTAAAACTGACTGTTCGCATGGGTAAAGGCAGCCACGTTGTTGGCCGTCACCGACAGATTGGTCAACACTTCGGTATAGCTGTTGCTGGCAATATCGTAACTGTTCACCTTTTCGGGAGCTGCCCAGGCCCGGCTTGTGGTATAATCCTTGTCATAACTCATCTTTATTCCCAACTCCAGTCCCTTCACCCATGGCAATTCCCAGGCAAATTTCGCCGACGACTGCAACACATTCATCACCGAATTGTTGTATCCCACATTGTTGTACACAAGTGGATTCAGGGTGTTGTTTTTGTTGAAATGCCCAACCGTCGGAAGTCCGTTATACGTTGTGGGCAAAAAGGAGAAGACCTTCGAAGCCAGCATAATCGGATTGTTCCAGGACTGACGGGAAAGTCCGAAATATCCTGCCTTTCTGACTTCCTGACGCGCTGCCATATCCAGTTCCAACCGGAATCCATGATTGAGTTTCACATCGACATTCGAACGTACATTGTAGCGCTGGAAATCGAAGTTGTCAATGATGCCGTCCTGGGACAGATAACCTGCGGACAAGAAATATTTTACCGACCGGTTTCCTCCGTTTATATTGATATTGTGATGGGTTGAAAAGGAGCCCGGCTTCATAATTTCATCAAACCAGTTGGTATTCGCGATTTTCCCTTCCGGATCACCATTCAGAGCCTTTTCATAAAGACTTTGCGTGAAAATGGGTTCCTTTCCATCCATTTCAAGCGCCTTGTTATACCACTTGATAAAATTGGGACCGTCAAGAAATTCAGGAAAAAAGGTATTCTGATTGTAGGAAACCTTGCCTGTATATGTAATCTTAGGTTCCTGCATATTCCCTCTTTTAGTGGTGACCAGAATTACCCCGCCAGCCCCCTGAACACCATAAACTGCAGCTGCAGAAGCATCTTTCAGGATTGATATTTTATCGATGTCGTTGACATCAATCTGAGAGAAACTCCTTTGCACACCATCCACAATCAGGGTGGCTGAACTGTTTCCCAGGGTAGAAAGTCCGCGAACCCGGATGGAGGAACCATCGGCCCCGGGTTGCCCCGAAGATTGCAGCGTGGTGAGACCCGGAAGTTTTCCTGCCAGTGTGGAGGAAATATCCCCTGAAGGCGCCTGTAACAGCTCCTTGCTTTCAATTTGCGACACAGAACCCGTGACACTTACCTTCCTCTGGGTACCATAACCCACCACAATTACCTCATCAAGTTGCTCCGTGCTTTGTTTCAGGGTAATATCCACATAAGTTCGGCCATCCAGAAAAACTTCCAGTTCGGAATAACCCACATATGACACCACCAACGTACTTTGGCCTGCCGGTAAGGAAATGATAAATTCCCCGTTCCGGTCTGTGATGGTACCCTGCCGGGTACCTTTCACCACTACATTCACCCCGATCAGCGTCTCCCCGGCAGTATCAACCACCCTGCCCCGCACATTAACCTGTGCCAGCGCGACCTGAGCCGGAAATACCAGCAGCACAATGAACAGAGTCCGGATGAATCTGTCCTTCCACTCAATTAACCGTTTGTTACATTCCATAAAATTTAGTTTTTTTTAGTTTAACTAATAAAATTCCCGTATATCATTGCGATGAATCTTTTTATAACCTGCCTTTTTCAGCTCTCCGTGAAATCAGACCTGCTATCCTGCGGTACAAGGCCATGTCAGCCTCCTCCACTGACTGAGACAGTTTGTAGAAGGCATCACCTCCCTGATACCACGCAACCTTTAGCGAATCAAATACCCCGTTTTTTTCATAGACATCCAGGTAATCCCTCAAACGATAACCCCAGCCCTTGTTATTCGTCAACGCCCTGTCGTCAAACTCCATTTCCATATTCATCCCCGTATTTTTTGCCCGGTCACACGCTTCCTGCAGCCGGGAATAAGGGATGCTTTCGTTGAAAAAATAGTTGGGCTGATAATAGGGCACATTAAACCCCAGATTTTTCCACTCGGAATAGCCATCGGAGTTGAAATATGGGATCCAATAGAAATCGTATTCCTTTTCATACAGATAATCAGCCACATCACCTGCCAGATTCCGGCTGTTTGTAGCCTCCTCGGCAAGCCAGTAGAAACCAGCCAGCTCCACATGTTCAAAAGCGGCATTCCGGAAAAGTTCCAGTGCATAATCAATATACCACCTGCAGGCCTCCAGCCGGTCGGCTTTATTGAGAAAACGGAGGGGACGGCCATTGACCTCTCCCCAGTCGATCTGATCGGGAATGGGTTCCGGAATACACAGTACGATTTTTCTTTTGGTGAAATCTCCTTGTATCCCGCCTTTGTCGAGTACATCCCTGATCTGTCCGTTCAGTGCATCGATGCCGTTGCCTTTGGCAAAGTAATTTTTAAGCAGATTTTCCCATTCCACCTTTCGCGCACCCTTATTCTCATACCCTGATGCAAAACCCCGGCCTTGTCCATCGTGAATCTCCAAAAACAGAAAGCCGTCAAACAGCCATTTTCCTTTGCCATCAATCTCCGCAGACACATACGGGGCGAAATGCTCCTTATTCCACCGTATATTCCGATGCGCTCCTCCATCATAAATCAGCACCAGGTCTTTCGGCACCTCCCGGAAATATTTCAATTCCCGGGCAGAAGGCTCTTCTTTAAAAATTATCTTCTCTTCCTCATTGTTCAACTTATTGCCATATGAACATGCGGACATTGTGATCATAAGGGACACTCCCAAAACAATTGAAACGGTTTTACCCCGGTGAGTTCTCATATTCTTTGTTTAAGTGCTGCCTGCTATGTGACTTTCTCTGTCTTTTAATGTAATCCCCCACTTTCTGAAAATATTATGTTTCAGAAAATTGCCATCAGATTTTTTTCTGATTTCGCTGAATCGTATTTCTTTTTGGAGTAAATTAGTATTGCATTTACATTTACTCTTGCCTGCACATGTGCTTTACCGAGCCATGTTGCAGGCTCTTTTTTTAATGTTTGGTGATTTTGTTTTTACATACCTTTGGCTTTAGTGTTGTTGCATTTAATTTTTCAGATAAGATTTTTCTTTCGCAATACCAGGGCTCCCGCACCTTTCAGGGCTGCATTGGCACCAATTGAGCTGAAGGTTAGCTTACAGGAGGAAAGGGGTAAGGAAAGCGCGGTATGAATCATCCCCGATTTGATTGAATCAGACAGTATTTCTTTCGCAGGTACAAGTTCACCACCCACAATAATCACTCCGGGGTTTAAGAGATTCAGTACATTCCCGAGCGCATTTCCAAGTTTGAACCCGATGTGGTGAATTAAAGAAATAGACAAGGCATCACCTTCCCTGGCAGCCTTCAGGATTTTCCTGAAGTTGACATCCTTGCCGTTTCCGTTTAATACCAACAGTGAGGTTTCTCCAGCCCCTAATTTTTCTTTAAAGTTTTCTTCCAGTGCGTAGCCTGAAACTTCGGTACCCAGACATCCTCTTTTACCACACATGCATAACTTGGCAGAGTCCACAATCTGCATGTGGCCAAATTCCCCCGCAAAACCATCTTCCCCGGTCACAATCACACCGTTGGTGATCATCGCCAATCCCAATCCCTGACTTAAATTGACCACAAATGCATTTTTCACATTCCGGGCCTCCCCGAAAACCTGCTCTGCAAGGCCTATTAAATGAGTATCGTTGTCCAGATAAACGGGAAAACGAAACTCCTTTTCAAAATAGCCGGCCAGGGAATCTTCCAGAAAGTTAAAATAGTTGTAGGAGGTTCCCGATCTGGAGTTTATCCGGCCGGTTATACCGACTCCCATTCCCAAAATTTTCCTTTTTTCAATTCCGGAATCCCCGATGGATTTTCCGATCAGGGATGAAACTGTTTTCAGACATTCCGGATTATTCTCCAGGATAAAATCATCATATCCGACAGAATAAACTTCTTCCATTGCCAGGTTGTACACAGAAATGGAAAGCGTTTTCAACAGGACAGTCACGCCAATGGAAAAAGCGTAATTTTTATCCACTTTATAGATGAAAGGACGTCTTCCGTTTCCCGTTTCTTTTTTCCCCGACTCCACAATTACTTTCTGTTCCCTGAGTTCATTAATCAGCCTTGTGCCGGTAGGCACACTTAACCGGACTTTTTTGCACAATTCGGGGATGGTCAGGTCTTGTTCAGCTTGGTTCAGGATTGAGACAATCTTCCTCTTCTGGGCATGTTGCCTGCCTTCATTGCTTGCATCGTCAGAATCATTCAGAAAGAAATCCATGAAAGGCAGTTTTATAATTTTAATTATATGGTGACTGCAAGTTTATATAATTTTTTATTAATAATAAATGATTTTAACCCATATATTTGTATGTTTTCAAACCATTGTTTCTGATAGGGGTTTCTGTCGTGATCAGGTTAAAACTTACTTAATCCGGCAACGCAGGATCAGGGCACAATCCAATCAGATTAAGGTACTATAAAGCGGGAACAATTTCAATCATATAAACCCCTTCCGCTTCAACTGTAAAATGAACCCTGATATTTCCTTCCGAGTAATCAGTTAAGTGAATCTTCCCTTTTTCAGTGATTAAAAAGACATCACCTTCCTGCGAAAGATCGTAGTCAGCGCTGTTTACTGAGAAATCAGCAGGCAATGGTTTGCCTGCAATGCTGGCCAGGGCAATTCCCACATTGCCGTCATCCGATTTCCAAGCCCCTGAATACAACAATGGGACCCGCTTTTTAAAAGCAGTCACAGTGTTGCCTTTTCTGCCTGCATAGATGGATAACCTGGAAATGTCTATTTCTTCTTCAGGAGATTCAATGTCCGGGCTTCGTAAAAACTTTCCGTACAACAGATATTTCAGGTTCTTGTATCTCAACCGTGAAATATTCAACAGATATTCAATTTCTTCTTTTCTTTCCGAAGCCAGAAAAGTGTGGTAATTTGCGATCGTGGGCTGCATTCCCCACACAAACGAACGGGCCTGCTCCATCAGAAACTGCTTATTAAACAGATCGCTCAATGGTTTCTCTGTTGATTCCGGCGCAAATTCTTCAGGCCACAATTCATCGTAAGGGGGAGTGACCAACGACGAATAACTTCCGTATGAAATGCCATACTGATGATAAACAGCCTGAAAAAAAGGAATTGTTTCGGTATTCCCTACCCCGGCATACCGTTCCTTGCTTGCTTCCAGCGTGAGAAAGGCATCAAGGTGAGGAAGCCAATTCTCGGACGAGCCTTCACCCGTAAAAATGGGTTCTTTATCTCCATAGTTTTTTGAACGCACCTGACGGATCAGTTTTGCAGAGTTCTCCACCCAATAATTTCCCCCTCCGGACTGATGTCCGTGATTTGGATCATAACACATCCGGCTCAGGCAAGTCTGGTCCATGTATACGCCATTGGTTTGATAAGAATTCACCACACTGTCGCATAACGAAGCATAATGGTCGCGCCAGAAATCAGTGCCCACACACATGCTGGTTAAAGCATGATTGGTGAAAACATTGTACACGTGGGTATGTAAATTGCCGTTTATGTCTTTCACCGCATGCGGTTCCACCTTTCCCGATTTCCAGCTCTCCGTATTATTTCCCCATTGAAACGAATTCATGTACACATGGCACCTGACCCCCGCTTTTTGGGCCGACACCACTGCATCGGTAAATGATTCCTTTCCTTCGCGGGGAGGAATATATTCCGGAAAACCATCGTCGTAGGAACAGTTGTGCCACCAGTGCCAGATTACGTTGACCGGCAGTCCAAGCCGCTCTTTTAGTTCCACAGCCGGGGTAAGCACGTTTCTGGAGGTTCCCCGGTTCCACACCCACAAAGCTGTATTTTCAATCCACGAAGGCGTCAACCCTTGTTTGAACCTGCTTTCTCTGGCCCATTTTTGTCGAACAGCCCATTCGCTGTACATCCCGGCAACGGTGATCCAATCTCCCTTAAAACAGCCAATTACTGCTTCATAAGGAAAAGAATACGAAACGAGGGTCGAATCAAAAGGGGCATGGTTCACCATTTCGTAGGCCAGGGTGTTGAGCGAATCAGCTTTAACCGAGAATAGTTTGGTGTACGACAGCGAATCGTTACAGGAGGCATAAAACCCGCTCTTTTCAGAATTATACAATCCGATTACCTGACTGGACAAAGCGCCGGGATAAACCCATTTTCTCATGCCTTCCCTGGCAAACATTTCTCGCGGATTACTGATTAAGCTACCGGTCCAGGTCGGAACCACCAACTTTTCATTTTCCAGATCTTTCAACCCCCTTATTCTGGGAAACACGACGTCTGTGACATAATTCCCCCTGATCCCCTCCAGAGATATACTCCAGTACGAAAGCGCCCTGGTACTATCGACAGTGACTTTTGCCGTGATTTCAAGACTTTCCATTCCTTCGAAATCTGCCCATTTTAGGACAAGTGTCCACGGATCGGGTCTCGAAAAACTGAATTTTGAAGGAGCAAGTCTGGTTCCCGGGAACAAGGATGCCGGGGTTGAATGAAACCGGACATCCCAGGGAAATCCGGTTACGGCCGCAGGTTCAATAAACTCAAAGGAATTGATGCGATCGGTAAACTGAACGAACCTGCCTGTTTCCTGCTTGAAACCCAGCCGAATTTTTTCATTTTCAAGGAATATAATTCCTTCCGTATCCCGGTTGCCTTTGCCCTGGCACATAAGGGGGAGGATAAGGCAAATACAGGCCGCTAATAAAAAATATTTTTTATAATTCTTCATCAATTTCTGGTCCGTTACATTGTTCCTGAACACAAAGATCCTGCACATATTTCAGGTGTTGTTTATCCTGCCGCATTTTTGTTCACTCCGTCAATTATTCTAACGACTTTTATCACCTGCGCCTCGTCAAATACGCCGAGAATACCCTGGTCATGAATATCGGTAAACGGAGGTTCAAATAACATTTCCTTCTCTATGGTTCCATTCCTGGTCAGAAAAGAAATGATCTGATGAATAAAGGTGATTTGATTGGCAGACAGGTTACCCGACAAAATGAATTCCGAAAAGAGTTGTTCCGCGGCGGCTTGCTCCAAGCCCAAAATACTCCGGATGAACTTTCCCAGCGGCACATCGCCGTATTCCTTCCGGTAATCAGCCCTGGTCCCCAGATCTCCTTCAAATACCATTTTTTCAAGCTGGTTCAGCTCATCACGGGTAATCGGAATATTGTGCTGCAGTTTATGAATTACCAGAGCATCCTTATTTTTGCGAACGAAAATTTCAACCCGGTCCCGGTAACTTTGCATGGTGGTATAGGCAGGAATCAGTTCAAATTCCTTCGCCTGATCGGGATTCAGGGTATCTTCAAAATGGGTATACACAATTTTCTTTTGGGCAGTGTCAATTAACGCAATCAGATCCCTTAAATCCACCCTGACTTTCTCCAGCTGCTTCAGGGAAACATGTTGCCAGAATTTATCGGTCTGAACTGCCTTAATTGTATCGATCTTTTGGTTAACCACCGGTATATTTTTCTTCTTCTGCAACAAACGGCCGATGTCAGCCACTCTTCTGATCAGGGGAACCTGTTTTCTGCTTTTTGTCAATATCGCGAGCTGAAGATTCAGCATGATCAAATCAAAACGTTTGGCTGTTTCATCCTCATTTTCAGGCACAGCAGGCAATCCGGAAAGGTGATTGCAGATATCCACGAAATCTCCTTTGCTGAGGTTATCCCATCTTTTACGGGGTGCAAATTCATCCACCCATCTTAATTTCATCCGGACCACAAACCTGGAATGATCCAGCGAAGCAATCACCTGCTGCAATTCATCGATGTAGGATTCAGCCAGATCTGAATCATCTCCGGAAGGTTCTTCCCGGGAACGTAAAAGCAGGGCAATTTCCAGTCTGGCTTCAAAATATTGCTGTGAGATGGATTTTGAAACGGAGGGGACTACTCCTTCCGGGAACTCATCAAAAAATTCAAAGTTTTCGCAGAAATCAAATATCAGAAAATACTTCTTGTCCATGCCGGGACCAAACAAACCGGGACAGAGACGGGTTCCCCTGCCGATCATCTGCCAGTATTTGGTGGCCGATTTTACCGGCTTGAAGAATACCAGGTTAACCACTCTCGGTGCATCTATTCCTGTATCCATCATATCGACCGAAACCGCAATCTGGGGATCTATCTCTTCATGGGGAAGACAGAAGCTTTCCAGTAAATCCTGTGCTTTGGGCTCATAATTGTCAATGACCCGCAGAAACTTCCCGCTATACTCCGGAAAGTTTTTGTTGAACCGTTCCTCAATAAAGAGGGCATGTTTGTGATTCCGGGCAAAAATGATGGTTTTCCCCAATTGGTCACCCCCTTCGGTTTTCAGGCCGTTGGTCATCAGCCAGCCCAGAACCTTGTCCACGGTATCGCTGTTAAACAGCCAGTTGTTCAAGGCATTGCTCTCAATTTCATCCTCTGCCTCCCCCTTTGTCGGATCACCGAATTTCTCCTCATACTCCGCCTTTTCCGTGTCTGAAAGATCTTTGTACTTTACCCCTTCCCTGGGGAATTTGATGGGGACAGAGATTGCCCTGGGAGGCACGAGATAAAGGGGAACTGCCTGGTTCAGCTCAAAGGCAAAAGTCGGGTTGTTGTCCTCAATATCGAACAAGCTGTAGGTATTGTGATCGATTTCCGTTTTGGGAGTGGCCGTCAGACCGATCAGCAGGGAATCAAAATATTCGAAAATCGCCCGGTATTTCTGATACACCGAGCGGTGTGCCTCGTCAATGATGATCAGATCGAAATGCCCGGGTCCGTAAAACCTTTCATTTTCCGACTTCAGGCTGTCGATCTTGTTCATGATGGTCGGATAGGTTGAAAACACCAGCCGGGTCCCATTGTCCTCTTTTTCTTTGGTCAGGTCGATGCCTGAAAGGTTCGGTAAATGCGCCTTAAATGCATTTTTTGCCTGGGTCACCAGGGCATTCCGGTCGGCCAGAAAAAGCACCCGTTTCACCCAATTGCATTTGATCAGCAGATCCACAATGGCCGCTGCCACCCTTGTTTTCCCGCTTCCGGTGGCCATGACCAGCAGGGCTTTGCGGTTCTTTCCCTTTAATTTATGATGGCTATCGGTGACCAATGCCTCCGCAACCCGGCGGATGGCTTCCAGCTGATAAGGCCTGTCCGTAATGGTGGTATTCACCTTGAAATTCCGGAGATCCAGCCTTGATTTCCGCCGGTCGATCAGCAATTGAAGTTCGTCTTTGGTGTAAAATCCGGAAACCGGTCTTTCGGTATAAAAAGTATCGTCCCAGATGTGGGTCTCAAAACCGTTGGTGTAAAAAATAACCGGCCGCTGACCCATCATTTTTTGGAGACAATCCGCATACAATTCCGCCTGATGCCTCCCTTTGTATGAATCGACCATGGTTCTCTTGGCCTCTATGACCGCAAGGGGCAGCCCATTGTCTCCCCAAAGCACGTAGTCGGCATAGCCTGTTCCGGATGGATTCAGCGATTTGGGCATCCCGGTAACCTCAAATTCCAATTCCATGCCGGGACGCAACTTTTCCCAACCGGCCTCCTTCAGCAGCAAATCAATATAGATTTTCCGGGTAACTGATTCTGGGATAAACTCAGGTATGGCTTTCTCTGCCAGAGAAATCTTCCTGCGTTCTTCTTTCCGCGTATGGACTATTTGCTTCTGCCGGTCAAGCTGAAGCTTTAACAACTGGTTTATCCGGGCCAGCTCCTCCGCTTTTTCCCTTGCCTTCTCCAGTTTTTCTGTTTGTTCTGCCAGTTGTTCCGCCAGAGCCTTTAATTCCGGCAAGGTTTTATCGTTCGCTTTCCCGTCAGGAATCAAAGTTTCATCAAACGGCGCAATGTCCGGATTGCCCTCGCTGTAATATCTGCTCAGGAAGGACAAAAACCGGTACAGGCACTTCAGGGAAACAAAGGATTCGTTCTGACTTACATTTTTCCCGTGTGCGGAGTTATTCCCTGTGAGCCGGATGAGATTGATTTCATGGAACATTTTCTGCGGCAGAATATTCTGGAAGCAGGACTCATGGATCAGGGAAGCCAGTTTGGTGTCGAAGGGAAGAATAAGGTCCGGATCGTGATCATACAGCCAGCGGACCGCCTTTTCCAGAGCGCTCCGGCACAGGAGGGCACCATATTTCGGAGCCGTAACCGCATGTATTTCTGCTTCCATCGCTTCCTGATAAATTTCAGGAAATTCGGTGTGCAGAAAGCCGAAGTTGGTAATGCGCTTTTCATTCATCCCTGAATGGTCTTTTGTTCCGTTTTAACCGTAACTGATAAGCACGTTAGGTTTATTGAACGTAAAATTATCATCATTTTTATAATTGTTCAACAGGTTCAGCATATTAAATCATGATTTCTATTGTTCCATTTCATTTAATACCGGCATACAGCATGAATCATTTTTATTTTTTGTAATTTTATTGAACCCTAACACACAATCCAATGAAGAAGAAAGGATACATTTATATTCTGACAAACAAACATCAGAACGTTCTCTACACAGGAGTGACAAGTAATCTTCGGCAGCGAATGATTCAACACAAACAAGGATTTTATGAAAATTCATTTTCAAAACGCTATCATTCAACCATATTGGTTTATTTTGAAGAATTTGACTCCATTATAAATGCCATCGCCAGGGAGAAACAGATTAAAGCTGGTTCGAGACAAAAGAAAATCGATCTCATCAACAGAAATAACCCGGAATGGAAGGACTTGTTTGAGGGGTTATGGTGAAACAATAACAAAAAAGTTTCCGTTCCTGACGGGAATGGGATTGCTATTGTTTAATCAGCTCCTTACGTTCAGGATATTGCTTCGTCCTCCTACGTCGTCCTCGCAATGACGGACCACCGAGGTAAACAGGGGAGAGGGCAGAAAGGCCGGAGACCGTCATTGCGAGGAGCATAGCGACGATGCAATCCCATTCCCGTCAGGAACCCAGTCATTGCGAGGAGCGCAGCGACGAAGCAATCCCCCCTACTCCACCAGCTCCCCCTTAAACGCCCTTTGCAACAGGCTGTTAAACAACTCATCCGCCTTTGCAAGGGCGGCCCGGGCCTTCTGCTTCTGGGCTTCAATCAACTGAATGCGTTCAGCAAATTGGTTTTGAAGGGTTATTGGTGGCACACTTATCATAAAAGAGTTTATTTTGTCAAGGGTAAATCTTTTTATTGCCGCCCCTGCCATATACTCATTTAATAATTTTTCTTTAACACCCTTGTTATTAAGCCAGTTACATAAGAACAAATTATTCAGAGTCTTTTTATCAGTCTTCAACAATGCTAAACTCGAGAGTAAACTTATTGGTTGATTGAATGTATTGATACATGCAATCCCGGTAGTTGCCCCGTCTTTTATATATAAAACATCCCCAAATTCAGGTTTACATCTTTTAAATATCTCATTATGTGCTTCTTCGCTAACATAAGTTGGCTTCGAATAAAATTCCAAACCACTTTCTTTTACATGTTTTGCAGTCACATAAGGGTATCCTTCATTTTGTGGTTCTGGAGAGAAATGTGTACCATCAGTTATTGAAAGACATACATCTTTAAGTTTCTTTATTACCCATCCTTTGTTATTTTTTACAGGATCCCCAAACATCTCCAGAAACAACGACTGCGCCAATTGGTCATATTTTTCAATCAGTGCTTTGGTTTTTTGCCGGTAGGCATCGGCAGCATCCAGAATGGCGGCGATCTTTTGCTGGGTAGTGAGAGAAGGAAAAGGTACTTGAATATCTTTGAGATACTTATAGTGTCGATTATAACCAGTATTTGGAATATTAAGTGTTAGAAAAAAGTAATATAGGTATTTCGGTAAATGCGTTGATTCATCCAATGGTTTAAGGACTTTAACACCATCAGCTCCCATTGCAAACGGGAAATTTATATACTTAAAAATTCTGGTATGATCTCCAAATACGATATAAGGTGGATTTTTTTTGACAAGATATTTAACCCGATTTGTATATCCTGCAATCAATTCTTGACCTTGATCTACAATTGGATAATCTCCAGAAATAAGAAATTCTGAATTCAATATTTTCTCATTACCACCAGAGCAATCAGTTAACACATCGTCAAAATGATTCACCACCCAATTTAATGGTAAACTTTTATAATTCTTTAAGTTTTGTACGAGGCTTCGTTCCTTCATCCCAGTAATTCCTCCAGTTTTTTCAACGCCTCACTCCGCTCCGCATCCAGCTTTTTGATTTCCGTAATAATCGCAGGCGGAGCATCATAGACGACTTCCTGGTGCTCAATCTCCTTGTACCGGTTAATGCTCAAATCCCAGTCGTTGGCTTTGATTTCAGCAAATGGGACAAAAAAGGAGGGGTCGGTGCGTTTCCGGCTCATCTCACCCGCTGGATGGTGGTACCGGGCAATGATGTCCGGAATATCATTCTCTTTGACTTCATTCCGTTTGTCGTCCAGGGAAAAGCCATCGGCTTTCATGTCGTAAAACCAGACCCTGTCGGTCCCGCCGGAGTTGGTCCTGGTAAAGATCATAATGGCAGTGCTTACCCCGGCATAGGGTTTGAATACCCCGGAAGGCATGGAAATCACGGCATGCAGTTTCTGCTTTTCCACCAGTTCCTGTCTGATTTGCCGGTGGGCATTGGAAGAGCCGAACATCACGCCGTCGGGCACGATTACCGCACAACGGCCGCCGGTTTTCAGGGCCCGCAGCATCAATCCCAGGAAAAGCAATTCTGTCTTTTTGGTTTTGACCCGGTGGAGGATACTTCTTTCCACGGAGTCATAATCGAGGCTGCCCTTAAAAGGAGGATTGGCCAGGATCAGGGTGAATTGGTCGGTCATGCCGGAGTTGGACTCGCTCAGGGCATCCCTGCTGATCAGCGTCGGATGTTCAATGCCGTGCAGCTGAAGGTTCATGGCAGCGATCCGGATCATGGTCGCATCGAATTCATCCCCGGTAAACATCCTGGTATTGTAATGTTCGCGGAAGGAAGCCTCCATAAACCATTCCGGATGCTTCTCATGAAGGTATTCCCCGGCGGCCACCAGGAAACCGGCCGTGCCGCAGGCAGGGTCGCAGATCAGATCCTCTTTCTGGGGCTTCACCATTTCCACCATCATTTTGATGATGTGGCGGGGAGTCCGGAACTGGCCGTTGGTCCCGGCAGTGGCTATTTTGGAGAGCAGGTATTCGTATAGATCGCCCTTGGTATCCCGGTCCTCCATCTGTATTTTATCAATCTGCTGGACCACCATGTCGAGCAAACGGGCATTCGGGATCATGAAGGTGGCCCCTTTCATAAATCCGGCAAAGACTGATCCTTTGGCCCCGACATTTTTCATAAAATCAAACACACCGTCCTCCTTCAGGAAGAGCCGGTACATCGATTCCGGATCCAGGTTCTTAAAGCTGCTCCAGCGCAACGGTTTTTCCGCCTCCGAATAGATGGGATCTTTGATGGGAATGCCCACCAGGTTCGCCTGTTTTTCTTTGGTCAGCTGGATTTCATCCAGCCTCCGGATAAACAGAAGGTAAGTAAACTGTTCAATAACGGTCAGCGGATTGGAGATTCCCCCCGTCCAGAAATCCGTCCATATCTTGTCAATCTGCGATTTAAGTTCTCCTGTAATCATTTTTGGTTAATTAAGAATGCAAAGGTTTGATTTTCGTGGGTCAAATCCAAGGATTCGGGGAATATCAAAGAAAAAGGTGCAGTGCACTAATCTGTCCTTTCGCATCCAGAAAAAAAAATTCTTATTAATTCTCTTTATCTATCCCAACCACCGGTCCAGGTTTTCTGCCACAAATTCATCGTCGTTCAGGTGCGGATAAGCCCGGTAAACACGGTCGATTTCTTCTTTTTGGCCCGGCGAAAGGGTTTCCTTTTCATTCAGTGTCCAGATTCCTTCAAGCAGCCCCTGCCGGTGAAGCACCTCGTGCAGACCGGCAATACAACCTGCAAAGTTGTTGGCCGCATCGAAAAAGGCCGCATTGCAATCGGTAATCTGTACCCCGCGCGCCAGTAACCGGCCGGCATTTTCAGCCGGTGTGCGCACACCTATTTCATCAAGGAGTTCGACTGCTTTTTTTGTCCAGACAGCCCAGTGCCCCAGCAATCCGCCGCAAATATGTTTCGTTACCGTGTTTCCTTTTCCGTCCGACAGGGAGTATGCCGTCAGCAAATCGGCTACAATATTGTCATCATTTCCTGTATAGAGGGCAATGTCATTCGCTCTTCCTGATTCAATCACCCCGCGAACCACGTCCAATGTTTGGTAACGGTTGAAGGGCGCCATTTTAATGGCCACCACATTTTCAATACGGGCAAATTCACGCCAGAAATCTGCGTCGAGTCTTCTTCCGCCGACTGCAGGCTGAAGGTAAAAGCCGACTACAGGGATGATTCCGGCCACCGCTTTGCAGTGTTCGAGCAATTCCTGGTTCGATGCTTCTTTGAGGGCGCCCAGGCTTAACAACACTGCATCGTATCCAAGGCTGGCGGCCAGACTGGCTTCCTGCACCGCCTGGGGAGTATGCCCGATCACACCGGCTATCAGCAATTTTGTACATCGGTTTATTTCGGTGAACCGGGTATGTTCTTCCTTTGCAATTTGAAGCACTGGTTTGAACAGACCCACCTGCGGCAAACGGATTTCAAACTGGGTGGTATGCACGGCCACTGCCAGACCACCAGCCCCGGCATCGAGGTAATAACGCAACAGGGCCCTTTGCCTGCGCTCGTCAAGTTGCCTGTTTTTGTTTAATGCCAGCGGGAGCGCCGGAATCACCATTCCTTTGTGCAGGGCGTCCCAAACATCTCCGGATAATTCAACAGCTTTCATTTTTGCATGTCTTAAGGTATCCCCCGGAATTCTCAAAGGGGATGTGTCTAATATTTTCCGTCTCTTACTTCAAAGTGGGTCTTTTTGTTCAACAAACGGTTCCCGTGCCCGACCCAATCAGCTGTCCACCTGATGAGGAGATCTACGCTTACATTGGGTTTCCCGAATAAACCATGAGAAAATGAGGCGTTGCTGAGCAGGGCTGTAGGGGCTTCCTGTCCGGTAAACTGCGGGGTTTTACCCAGAAGTTTTCCAAATTCCAGGGCTACCTGCCTGACAGACAGGGTTTCCGGCCCTGTTATGTTAATTATTTTGGCCGGACTGCTGCAATGACGAAGTGACAAGAGGGCCATGGCGTTCATGTCGCCTTGCCAGATTACGTTAAAATAACCCATTGCAAGATCGATCGGTTCCCCGTTCATCACTTTGACAGCAATATCGACCAAAACACCGTACCGCATCTCCACCGAGTAGTTCAGGCGTATCAACGAAACGGGCGTGCCATATGTATTGCTCCCGTATTCAAACATCCGCTCCCTCCCGAGGCACGACTGGGCATACTCGCCAATGGCTACAGGAGGATCGGCCTCAAGCGAACCTCCGGAGTGGATCCCTGCCAGCGGGTACACGCAGCCGGTTGAAAAAGCAACAATTGCCGAATCTTTGTAATGTTCTGCAACCAACGCCGGCACATATGCGTTCATGGCCCAGGTCAGGGAAAGATTCGATTCCGAGCCGAATTTCATGCCTGCAAGGAAAACCACATTTTTTACTCTGGGGAGGCTATTCACAAAACCGGGGTTAAGTAAGTCGCCCCGGATGGTCTCAATACCAAAACCTTCGATCTCTTGTTGTTCTTTTTCCTTGCTGAAGCGGGAAACCCCGATGAGCCTCTTTGAAACTCCGGCTTCCTCACATGCCCTTTTGGCCATCCGCGCCAAAGAAGGGCCTATCTTTCCGGCAATGCCCAGAAAGAGGATGTCCCCTTCGATGGTTTTGAACAATTCAACAACCTCCGCCGAAGGCCTCGAAAGAAGCTCTTCCAACTGGCTTTCATCTGCAATGGTCTCAGGATAAATGTTCATACGTTGATTTCCCCCATTCCTAATATGATATTTTTATAAATTGACCCTGCCTCCCTGATCTTTTCAATAAAGCAAAACTCGTCGGTCTGGTGGGCCTGTGAAGGTTCGCCGGGCCCCAGGATTACCGTGGGAGCCCCTCCATAAATCTGCTGCAGGATTGCTCCGTCGGTCATATAGGGAAGGGACTTTCTTTCCACTCCTTTTTGGGGATCAATGCCGCATACCGCGTAAACAAGCTTTACAAAAGGGGCCGATTCAACGGTACTGACCGGCATCAGGTCTGCCAATATTTCAAGGGAGAGCTCCGGCCCCAGTAGGTGGGAAAGAGTTTCCAACACTCCGGCATGGCTGACTTTTGCAGTGGAACGGATGTCTATAGTAAACTCCGCAAAATCGGGTACCGAATTCAGGTTCCTGCCACCATTGACTAACCCTACATTAATCGTTGGAAAACCATGCAAACTGTCGGGTTCGGCATTAAACCGGAATTTTTCGATTTTGCCGATCGCCCTTGCCACTTTGTAGACGGCATTATCCCCCAGTTCGGGCATGGACGAATGGGCTGATCTCCCCGATGCCGAAACTTCCAGGTACAAGGCTCCTTTGTGCCCGATAGCCGGGATGTTGGAGGTTGGCTCGCCCACGACAATGGCGCTTGCCCGGCCAATATCGGAACAAGTATCGGCCAGGTGTTTGGCCCCGAAACAGCCAGGTTCTTCACCGGCCGTGAAAATCAGCCGGAGGCCTCCTGAAGGAACAGTTTCACGAAATGCCGCTGTTGCCGCCCAAATCATGGCTGCCAGGCCTCCTTTCATGTCGCTTGAACCACGCCCATATATTCTATCTTCTTTGATGACTCCTGAAAAGGGGTTCACAGTCCATGGCTTCGATCCCAATGGAACAGTGTCGAAATGACCTGTCATCACAAGCGGGGGAAAATCACCGGTAAGCCCTTTTTCCGCGATCAGGGTCAGGCGACCGGGCGCCATCTCATCATATTTTATGTGAAACCCGTTTCCGGCGAGAAGTTCACCGGTAAAGCGGGCAATTGCCTGCTCGTTACCCGGAGGGTTGATGGTATCAAATGAAATTAGCTTTCGTGTCAGTGCTATGACGTCCTCAAATGTCATTCCGGCTTCTCCTTATCCGGGTTGGACCCCGTTCTTAAGTGATTTCTTGGGCAAAAATGCGATGAATACCACCCCGGCCAGGGCTAAACAGATCAACACGGTAAAACCCAGGTTGTAGCTTTTGGCTGCTTCGTTATACAACGCCCCTACCAAAACCGGGAACATCGATTCGGCCACTCCGTCGGCCACCAGAATAATCCCCATGACCCGTCCCAAAACTTTAACGCCAAAGAGGTCGCCTGCCATCAAAGGGATAATCATGTAATCCCCGCCGAGCCCTATGCCGTAAATTACAGCAAAAAGGTAGATACGACCCGGAAAATCAGGCAACATCAACAAAGGAATCGCCGAAGCCACCAGCAGGTAAATCAGGATCATCACATATTTACGGCTGACCAGGTCGGAAAGAAAGCCCATCAATACCCGTCCGATTAAACTTGCCAATAACACAAACGACATCACCTGTGCTGCCTCCGATTGGGTAAACTCCAGGTCGCGAAGGTACAACTTCAGGTGCTGGCCTATCCCGCCCACTGTCCCAATGGCGCACATGCTGCCCAGGGCAAGCAGATAAAATTCAGGCCTTTTCAAAATATCCTTTATCGGGGGCATGCTCTTCTTCTCTTCTGCTTTTACGATGGTTTGCCGGGAAGAAGGGTCACGGATAAACCAGGCCATGGGCAGGGAAATCAACACCACAAGCAGCCCTAATATGCCAAGGGCCAGATGCCAGCCAAATTGTTTTTCGAGGCCGGCAGCCAGCAGGGGTACGATTGCCCCTCCTGCGCCAATTCCCAGATAGGCAATTCCCATGGCTTTGCCCCTGTTTTTGTCGAACCAGCGGGAAATTAAAACCTGGCAGGGAATGGGACCTCCCAGCACATAACCCAGTGCATTGAACAGATAAAAGAGGTAAAACAAGCTTAAGTTGCCGGCAAAACTCAACCCTACCAATGCAAAGCCCATCATCAGCGAACCGGAAAGCATCAGGCGCCGGGGACCGTAACGGTCGATCATCCATCCGGCAATGAAACCGAACAGAGGACCCACCACCAATTTTCCGACCGCGTTGCCCGAAGTAACAACGGCCCGCGACCATCCATACTCCTCAGTCATAAAATCGTAAAAAAACGGAAGCCCGTAGTAGGCAAAACCTACCAGGGCAAACAGCGTCAAGAAAGCCGTGGCCACAATGTAGGGCTGCGAACTTCTTCCCTGCAATTCTGAGCTAACAATTTTCATTTTGAATGTCATTCAATGGTACATTATCCATAGTAAGATCCTTCTTAAAGTTGCTGAACAGTCATGCCTCCATCGACCAGAACTACCTGACCGGTGGAATAGGGCATGAACCCAGTAGCCATGGCAGCAACCGCTTTTCCAACGTCTTCCGGAGTTCCCCATCGCCTTTGAAGCGCCATCCCCTCTTTAAATAACCGGTCATACTTCTCAGCCACAGCGCTGGTCATATCGGTCCGGATCACACCGGGCCTGATCTCATAAACCGGGATGTCGTATTCTCCCAGACGGGAAGCCCAGAGCCTTGTTGCCATCGCAATCCCGGCTTTTGAAATACAATAATCGCCCCGGTTTACGGAAGCGACTGTGGCAGACACAGATGAAATATTGATGATGCAGCAAAAATCATTCTGCCGGTTTTGCTTTATCATCTGGTTGGAAACCAGCTGGGTTAAGAAATAGGGACCCTGCAGATTTACCTTCAGGAGATGTTCAAAATTCTCTTCCGTGGCCTCCAGAATATCCATCCTTTCGCGGGGAGCAATCCCGGCATTGTTTACCAATACATTGATGTGTCCGAACCTGTTCAGTGTATCGTCCACAATTTTCTCCCGGTCGGTTTTCCTTGAAATGTCGCCCTGCACATATATCACGTCTGTTCCCAACCTGCGCAGTTCAGTCAAAACTTCAGAAACTGCCGTTTCTTCGCGAACACCGTTCACCGCCAGATGAAAGCCGGCTTTCGCCAATTCCGTGGCAATGCCGAGGCCAATACCCCGCGACCCTCCTGTTATCAAGGCAACATTCTTCATTTTCTCTGAATTTTTCAAATACTGCGACTGATTGCTATAATTCCGGCACTTCCACCCAGGCACGTTTTGCCCAGCTTTCCAGGCCTTTTTCTGCCAATTGCACCCCCTTTGCACCCTCCCGCAAATTCCAGGGAAACGGTTCATCCTTCACCACATGTTTCAGGAAAAGTTCCCATCCGGCTTTAAAAGCGTTTTCATAGACTTCCTGTTCAGGCACCTTAGCCCAGCCCTCGTAAAAGTTGACAGGATTCGGGATATCCGGGTTCCAAACCGGCCGGGGGGTATTCCCGTAATGCTGGGTCCAGCAGTCACGCAGCCCGGCTACTGCCGAACCTTTTGTTCCATCCACCTGGATCGTCAGGAGATCATCTCTGCGGACGCGGGTGACCCATGATGAATTGAAATGCGCGACAACTCCGCCTTCCAGCTCAAAAGTTGCGTAAGCAGCATCGTCGGCGGTGCATTTGTAAGTTTTTCCCTGTTCGTCGACCCTTTCAGGAATATGCGTGGCACCAAGGCAAAATACTCCCTTCACCTTCCCGAATAAATTATCGAGCACATACCGCCAGTGACAAAGCATGTCGATCACAATACCGCCGTCATCCTCCCTGCGGTAATTCCAGCTTGGACGCTGCGAGGGAACAGTTGTCCCTTCAAAAACCCAGTATCCGAACTCACCGCGAACCGACAGTATCTTCCCGAAAAAATCATTTTGTATCAAACGTTTCAGTTTTACCAAACCAGGCAGCCATAATTTATCCTGAACCACGCCATGTTTCACACCGGCTTTTTCGCATACTTCGTATAATTCGAGCGCCGTTGCCAGATCGGATGCGACCGGTTTTTCACAATAGACATGTTTCCCGGCCTTTGCAGCCATCTTCACGGCTCCGGCACGGCGTCCGGTCGTTTGGGCATCGAAATAAACCTGGTAACGGGCATCGGTTAATACAGACTCCAAATTTGTCGTCCAGTTATCGACACCCGACAGTTGCGCCAACTTTTGCAAATTCAATTCATTGCGCCCGACCAAAACAGGATCGGGCATAATAAATTCCGCAGGGCCAACCTGTACTCCACCCTGCCTGATGATTTCGACAACCGATCGCATCAGGTGCTGGTTGGTTCCCATCCGACCGGTAACCCCGTTCATGATGATCCCGACTTTGTAGATTGTTACGTCACTGTTCATCTCTCCATTATTATTTGAATCATGTTTTTGTCAAATAAGCCTGTTTAATTTTTCCCAGGAATTCAAACTGATCGGTTGCCCAATATTTATCCGAGAAAATTTCCACCTCGCAATATCCCCGGAAGCCAGCCTCTTCAACCCAACCCCGGATTTCAGGAATAGGAATGCACCCATCGCCCATCACTCCACGGTCGTTCAGAAAATCAACGGTCGGAACATTCCAGTCGGACACATGGAAAGCCATCAGTTTTCCGTTCAGTCCGCAGCGTTGAATTTCCTTACGCAGATGCGGATCCCACCACAGATGATAGACGTCGGCAGCCACACCCACAAACTCCGAATGAAGTTCTATGGCCAAATCGTTGGCCTGTTCAAGGGTGTTGATTGCCGAACGGTCGCCGGCATACATCGGGTGGAGCGGTTCAATTGCCAGTTTCACCCCGGCGGATCTGGCCTGCGGGAGGATTTTCACGATTCCCTCGCGGATCTGATCTCTCGATTTTTCCAGCGGCTGGCGGCTGTCGGCCCCGCAAACCAGCACGATCAGGGGAGCGCCGACAGCAGCGGCCTGCTCAATGGCAAAAAGGTTGTCATCGATGGCAGCCTGCCGTTTTGTTTTTTCCACCCCAGGGAAAAAACCTCCCCGTGCCACAGAAACCACATCCAGACCAGCGTCATCCAGCCGCTTTCTGGCTTCTGCCAGATTCTGCCCTTCCAGCACATTGCGCCAGATGGTGATTCCCCGGACTCCCGCAGCACTGTAATTTTCAATACACTGCTGTAAATTCCAGGGCCTGGTGGTCATGGTATGGATACATAACCTTGAAAAGTCTGCTATTTCTGATGCCATCGACCTGCTATCCTCTATTTAAGACAACCAAAAAAAGTGTAATATTTCTCACGATTGACGATGCGTTGCAGATAAAGTGCCAGTTCCCGCATGTGGTAGTCGCCCCACATGCCCGATTCGTTACAGGCAATTTTCCGCCCTTTGGGAATATGATCCCAGCCATTGGGCCAGTGATAAATGGTATGCAACAATATTCCCTGGTGTTGCGGATCAGTGCTTAAATAGGGCTCATCCAGCAGGGCAGCAGCCACGGTCAAACCGGCTTGCCAGAATTTTCGGGCTTCTTCTGTGATCCCTTTATGTAAAAGGTAATTCCCCAGCCGCAAAAGTCCCTGGGCGCCAATGGCGGCAGCGGAACTGTCGACCGGCTCAAAATCGTTGAAAGGATCTGCTTTCCGTTCCAGATAATTACCCAGCCTGTGTAGATTGGGGGCTCCCGTATCCCAATAAGGGATTCCGTCAACCGGAGTATTCCTGATGAAAAAATCGCAGGTTGCCTGAGCTGCCTTCCACATCAAATCTTCCCAGAAATCTTTTCCACCCATCCGCTCAAATTCATTGTCAGGGATTATTTCCAATGCTTCCAATTCTTCGGCAAAACCGAGCATTGCCCAGGAAAGTCCGCGTGTCCAGGTTGAAAAACCGGTGTATCCCTGCTGGGAATTCGGACAACGAAAACTCCCGTCATTTATGTTGAAAACAGCTTCGTGTGCCGTGCGTCCTTTTACATCGTACCTGTCGCGCCCCTCACCGTAAAAGACCGAATAGCGGGCAGTTGCACCCATATGCTGCAAAGCCCTTTCCAGCAGGTTGATTTTTTGATCGTTTTCACCCTGAGAAACATGTCCCAACAGGTGGCTGACCACCAGAATCCGGCATGAGCGGATGGTGTCGACAAACAAGGAATGGGGCCCGTTGAATGAATAAATAAAACCGCCCCCGGGGATAGCTGTCCACCGGCTGGCCTGCACAGCACCCGAAATTTTCAGCGCCAGCTCATAATAATTTTTCTCCCATTCATCGCAGGGGATTTTTTCCTCCCGCATCAGGCGCAAAAGATTCCCGTATGTACTCAGGATATTGAATCCGTGGTCATGTACGCCCGTATGGCTGATATGCGGGGCCATTTTCTCCCGGGTACTGGTTTTTGCAGAATCAAGAAACGACTGCCCGCCGGCCGCATCAAACTGAAGAATGGCCGAACCATACTGAAATCCCTGTGTCCATTCGGTCCACCCGCGGGTTGTATACTTTCCGTTGACCGTGAATACCGGCGAACCTTTTGAAGGATCATATTCCCGGTTTATCCTGTCTATTTTTTCACCTGAAAGCACCCAGAAGTTGGTGAGCTTGTCCTTCAGGTCTTCAGACTTAATGTGGCAATCTATAATCATAGATTATTGATTTTCTGTATTTTACTTCAAATCATTCCCCAATGGATGCGTATTGCCATTAAATATAGTAAAAACATCGGAAGCGTATAACTTTTCACGCAAAAGGGCCTGAAAAAGCCGGAAATCAATCAAGATCCCTTCAGCACAGGGTTCCGACACCTTGCCGAAAATTTAAAAAGCGCTTATTTCTTTTAATATAAAAATCCGAAGAGCCAAAGTGGAACCTTATTTCCATTTCCAATTTCAATGTCATCTGCTGCAATTATATAATGATCCAAATGTTTGACCTGCGAGGTACGCTTATTTTTACCGCCAACCTCTATTGTCAATTCATTAACCTTAAAATCTCCTTCAGAAGGTGAACTCACTTCTAATCTTGAATTCAATAATTGGTTTAAAACAAATGTTTCCCTTATATTTCCAATGTCTGGGTTGTCTTTTAAAGCAAAAGCAAGATTTGTATTTTCCAGAAATATCTTATCCGGCTTCTGTAATGCAGAAACGCCTTTGCCATCCGTGTTAAGGGTATTTAGCAGTTTTGCATCTCTTAGCTGATAAATATATTGATATACACTATCCCTGCTCAAATCCAGCTTTCTGGCCAATGCTGCAATGTTTGGCTTAAACGGCACTGATTCTGCAATCACTCCCAACAGCTTTTTTACTTTGGTTGCAGTTCCTGTATTATACGTAGCTATGTAAGACAAATCAGCATCTACAACCGCATTTATTACCTGGTTTAATTTTAACAGGTAAGAATCCTCACCTTCAGCAATCATTGGAAGATAACCAATTTGCAGATATTTTTTAAAAGCCGGAAGTGGCCGGAAACCAGCTGTAATTTCCCGGCTCATATTTTGGTGATCCCGAATAATATCTTCAATTTTTACAGTTTCAAACCCGATCTTGTTTGTAAACAACAGAAACTCACGAAATGAAAGACCTGCCAGTGAATAACTGATCACCCTCCGGCTTAGATCCGCTTCGCCCCGGTAAATGTCAAGCGCCGATGAGGCTGAAAAAATAACCTGCATCCCCGGCAAACCGTCGTAGATATTTTTCAGTTCGATGGACCAGTTTGGGTATTTATGGACTTCATCAATGAACAGAATTTCTCCGCCCTGTTTGTACCAATCATTGGCTGTATCTAACAAAGTATGATTATAAAACCAGGTATGGTCAGCAGAAATGTAGAGCGCATTGGATGGCAGTCCGAGATCATATTTTAAGTGCTGCAGCAACAATGTGGTTTTTCCTGCACCACGAGGCCCCTTAATTCCGATCATCCTTTGCTTCCAGTTGATTTGCCCATGCAAATACCTTCTGAAATCATTTTTTACCGGACGTAAAAGGTTTTCCTGAAACTCATATAAAATATCCATATTTATGTCGATTTAATAATGCAATATTAAGCATTATATGTCGATTTAAATATACATTTTTTAAATTTATTTGATGAACAGGTCATAAAAGTTTCATTCATTGAGATCTGGAAGAATCCATCCTGAAGCACCGGAATAAGGTTTTGACGGTGGATAAGGTTATTGAAGAACTGATCAGACCGAGCAGGGAAATCTGAAACATGCACAAGGAGCCGGAGGAGACGGGTATGCACAAAAAAGTTGAGGAAGATTTTTACCTTCCTCAACTTTTCTACAATAACCGGCAGGATTATTTCAGCACTATTTTGACATCGTCGAGGCCAAACCGGTAAGATGCCGCAGTTACCCCGATATTTGGACCGCCGATGAACCTGATCTGGGTTTCGGCCGTGGCTCCGGTAACTACGAAGCTGCGTTCGGCATATTCCGGCGCCCATGGATTGTAATCGGCGCCCAGCCAGTTGGGTCGTGTGGCAGCATCCGGGTTATTGAAGTTGCCGATCACAAACTGGCAACCTCCGGCAGTCAGTTTTCCGCTGCTCGGTTGCCTTCCATCGGGTGTCCCCCGTTGAGAACCTACACTAAGGATCTGACTTATACTGCCTGGCCCGATCACTTCAATGTTAAATTCATTTTCATCAAAACCCGATCCGCTTGCCGGCATGTAGGCAACGGCTTTAAACGACACAACAAGTTCTTTGGTGCCATCAATGGCTGCAAGTTTTGGCGTGATCATATCGCATCCCACTTTCGTTTTGCCAAACTTGGCATAACCTGCACGACTGTAAACATAGGGTTGTACTGCGCCGCCCGCATCTGCAGAGGGCGTGCTCGACCAACCATTCAGCGTACCGTAGCTCGCTAACCACGCATCAAAGCGCTTTTCACCCGTTCCCGTATACATCGCCACGGAAGCACCTGCTCCCAGCCAGTCGAAGTGGTCTTCAAAAATAAGTGAGGAGAACTGGCTGACTTGTACCTCCTTCCAGATGTCATCGGGGAATGCTGTTGAATAAACGGTCAGCACCGCCGACAAAGTGATTAATCCGGGATTGGCATTTGCTTTCAGTTTAACACCGGAACCCGTCTTCTCTGCGGTTAACCAACTCTCTGACAAACGATACCCCCAGTCATCCACATTCGTCGTGATACTGACCACACTTTCGCCGCCCCCTGAAGGAAGTGCAACGACCGCCGGATCGGCTTCCAGAACCACACCCGTAATCTGATTGATCTGAATATCCCTGTTCACAACAGGAAACATAGCCGAAGTAATGCTCAGCGTGGCGGTGCGTGTTCTTGGTGTACTGTTGACAGGGGCTTTCAGCCGCAGGCCGGTCTCCGTTTTCACCACATTCAACCATGCCCCGTTTTCAAGCGAAAAGGCCCAGTCGCTTACCGAGGTGGTCACAGTGATATCCATCTCTGCCCCCACTCCCGGAATATCGAACACCTCAGGACTGATTTTCATATAGGTGCCTCCCTGGATGATCGACATCGTTTTGTTAGCCACCGGATATTTCAATGAAGAAATGTGGAGGATAGCCCGCCTTTCAGCACTTTGATTGGGTTCCGCTTTAAGGATGAGACCCGACGAACTCTCCTCTACAGAAATCCAATCGCCGTTCATAATTTTATAGGTCCAGTCATCCAGATTGGTTGCCACGGTCACTTCAGACGTGCCCCCTTCGTTATTCACCTGAATGAGTTCCTCCGGGGAGACCGTCAAATAAGGGTTATCCACTTCATCCACGCAGGATGTCAGAAGAGACGCCAGCAGGACAAAAATCAAACTTAATTTTATTGAATTTTTCATCATCATAAATATTTCATATTGGTTTTAAATCTTTTGGCCGGGACATGGTTTCGGAATAGGTACGTCCGAACCTGTCGGTCACTTGAATAGTCAGGGTTGAAACAGGGCTTGATGCCCTTACTTTAAACAGATGGGTAGTATTGGAAGTCACAAAGCTGGATGACGGCTCTGCGTTCCGGTTAAGTCGTGCCATGGAATACGAAATGATGTGCAGCGGGTCTTTGGCAGAAACCCTTGTAACGCGTAATACTGATCCGCCCTCCTTCACCGTAATGGTCCAATCTTTGTCGTAGCCCCACACATTGATAAGCACCTCATTGGCGGTTCCGGCAGAAGCATAAGCGCCTGCATAATCCACCACTTTGGCGGCATAGGCTGCATTGGCATTGGGAGCATATCTGGCCGCCGTAATTTCAATGTTGTTCAAATCGTACGTTCTGAATTGAAAATTGCGGTCGTACCCGGTACTTTTGTAATACCACTGTACCGTTTTGTTGTCCATTTCCCACACGCCATATCCTCCGACAGACCCGTCCGGACAAATGTGATTTCCGGCCATTCCGCTACTTCCCGTCCACCACCAAGTTGCACATACAGCCGCGGTGACATGCTCCATCAGCGCATCTGAGTGCACATAGTTGCTATTGGTATGCGAATGGCCTGCAACGATGTGTACATCGGAAAATTCCGACAGACAGTTGTGAAATGCCTGGCTGTTGCCCAGACGGAAATTGGATCCATTATTGACATCCGGTGCTGCAAATACAGGGATATGAAGGGCGATAATCAGTGGAGCGCTTTTGTCACTTACCTTTTCCAGATCTTTTTTCAGCCATTCAATTTGTTCCGTGGTAATCAGATTGTTGTAGTTCCTGGATCCCATTACCCCCTGTGCCCCACCGGTGTTGACATACTCGACATCATCAAGCACTACATAATGAACACGTCCGAGATTGAACGAATAATAGTTCGGGCCCAGTACATCCCGGAAAAACTGTTGCGACCCCCGGTCACCGGCCACATACGGATTGTTGTCATGGTTTCCGATTGTATTGAATACCGGGGCATTGATCCTGTTCATATAGGGCACGTACTGTTCCAGCGTAAAATTGTTGCTGTACCAATAGCTATCCCAGGTAATATCACCGAGCGTCAGTCCGTACACCCTGGTTCCTGCCGACTGATATCCGGCGATTACCGCATTCATATCCGCAAGAACCTTTTCAAACTGCACAATGTCATCTGCGCGATTGGCAAGGTGAAGGTCTGCCATCGTCAGTACGATGTGTTTGTCGTTATCGACGGCAGTCAATTTGAAATCATGGCGCTCCACTTCGTTTCCTTCTTTGGTCAACCTATTAAAAAACTGTGGCGCACTCCCTGAACATGACACCTCGTAATTCCCCGGAACAGAAATGAAAACATACCGGTTTTGCTTTCCGGAGGGGAGGTAATAGACGCCGTTTGCATCCGTAACGGTCACTTCGTATCCGTCGGAAACCACCACACCGGGCACTCCGGTGTTGTTGCAGGAGACCCACCCTTTCAGCGTCATACCCTGCTTGTTTCCAAGGGATCCCTCCTGATTCACCGTGACAATCAGATCTTCAAAACCTTTGGCCGAAAGAACGACTTCTGCACTCCGGGGGATGATGATCCCATTTCCGGAAACCGTTATCCGCAAATTACGATCCGTCCTGCTGAGTATCTCCGCCTGGCACCACGATTGGTCCGACAGAGCAGTGAAAGGCACATTGGTATCCACTTTCAGCAAACGGGATTCGCCATCGCTGCCAAATTGCATTGTTTTCAAGGCCGGATCGATGGCAAACACAGGAGCGGTTCCTGCTTGTTTCACATTTAACCGGATACCCGCGACTCCCTCTGCGGAAAGCGTGACTACGGCGGTTCGCTCCTGAATGGCCACATTCTCATTCACTGCCACTTTCAGGAGGTTGCCAGCCGGGGTTGCGTTACACCACTCCTGAGAGGAAGTTGCCGTATAGTCTCTGTTCGTACTCACAGGAATCATTTCTATACCGGGAACAGATGAAAAAGTCACATTTGTTGACTCCACACTTAAAAAGGGTGTGTCTTGTTCGGGTTTACAAGTGACTGACACAAGCGCGACCAGAATACAGATCCACAGTTTTTTCATGTACGCTGTTTGATAACCGGAAGGCGTACCGCCTTCCGGTTATAGTTCAATTTTCAATCTTCCGTATATTGTAGTCTGAGCTCTTCTCTCATCGTCACAAAACTGCTTCCTGTTTTGTAGGAATAAGCCAACAGAAAAACTTTATGTTTCCTGCCCCAATCATCTGTTTCGGTCCTGAAGATATTGGGAAAGTCCGGATCAGTGTCCTGAATTACTTCCAGGTCTTTATATCCTGTCACAACCACATGGTTATCGGGTTGAACTTCGAGCAGGACTGCGTTTTGCGCCAGAACGTCCACTTCGGCTTTGAAGGAGATATTCCCGGCCATCATTCTGACGCTGTTTTTACTTATTGGTTGCACTGGTTTCGAAGCTTGTGCAACCAAACCGTCCCGGAATCCGCGCATTGCGTAATAAGTGTAACCCGAAGTTTTTTGTTCGGCGTAAAAGTTCTTAATCAGCACACGAAAGAGCATGGAACTCTTTTCAGGATTGACTTCATAGGCCGACAAAGCACCAATGGAAAGCGGGATAAAATAAACCGAGTCAGGTGACAGTCCATCCGGCCTGATCCTGATGTCGAGTTTTCCTGTCCGTTCGCCTTTGGGAATAACAATATGATAATCGTCAATGTCATATTTGCTTTCCGGCAGCAATTTGGCGTACTGTGTGGTGTCGACGTCATACATGCCGACGTTGTAGGCATTAAAAGGAGCGAGGTCAGGAATCAGGGTTACCCTGATGTCGGCCTCCGCAGCTCCGGTTCCACCACAGGAGACCGCAACAAAGGTGGAATTTTCACCACCGGTCAGTTCCTGCTGGTCTTCCAGGATATTATAATTGTCGCTGCAGATCAACGCAACCACTTTCTTGTACAATTCCTGTTCAAAAATCTCATTTGTATTGCAGCCCGCTATGCTTAGCATAACAAATGCCATCATCCAGATATATCTCTTCATACAATAAGTTTATTAAAGTTTGATTAATTCCATCCGGGGTTTTGGTCGAGCGAGGGCAAACGCCGGAGTTCGGAACGAGGAATGGGAACAAACATCAGTTTCCGGTCCACTAACCGTCCGTGGATAGCTGCAGAACCGGGCATCGTCCGCTGATAGTATGCATCCTTATCGCTCGCGTCGGTATTCATCCCCATGATGGGTTCACGTTCGGTTTCTTCATAAATTCCCCAACGCCTGACATCATAATACCTTCTGTTCTCGTGCATAAACTCCACCATGCGCTCCTGTTCGATCAGTTTCTGAACCACAGTGGCATCGCTCAATTCATCATCGGTCAGACCGGGCAAACCTGCACGGTGACGAATCTGGTTAAAAGCCCATTTAATCTCGGCCTTGTCCCTCGAAAAGGAGATGCTCTGTCCATCCATATCCACGTTATGAACTGTGGTCAGGTTGTTAAGCGCTTCGGCATAGTTCAGGAGGACCTCCGCATAACGAAGTATCGGATATACTTTATCCATCACACGGGCGGAGGCTCCCTTCAATGCGTCCATCGGGTGATACCATTTGCGAAGCACATACCCGGTCATGGAATAGTTCAGGGGTTCATTGGAGGTGCCTCGTCCGTCCTCTTCATACGCGTAATATTTGGCCGTATGTTCGCGTACAGTAGCATCAGTCGTTGAAAGGCATGGCCAGAAACCTTCGTTGAAGCCCACACTGGCATAAAAGCGCATTTCGCGGTTGGCATACATTTTAAATACGCCGGCATTGAGGCGGTAACCCGAGAATGTTTTAACCGTACCGGTATATCCCGATTCGGAATAATACCCGTCGGAGGCGGCCTCCTCAATATTACGGCCGTCGTCCATCCGATAGGCATCGACCATTTTCTGAGTCACGGAAAACCTTCCCCATCCGCCGAGCGAAATGGGGTGCGGCCCTCTGATCAGGTATTTTATTTGTTCCGATTTGCGCGCCCAGATAAATTCGTCCACGGTGGGAGCCGCACATTCTCCGCTGAACATCTCACTATACGACCGGTAATGGTCAATTCCGGCTGCTCCAATGGGCCAGTTCGAAGTATAATCTGCATCTTCGATCGGCGTTTCAGGCAATGCCGGTGTGTTGTCATCGGCAGGAACCGTGTAAAGCTCATATCTTGAACCTGCGTCGGATGGCAGATCAATAACCTTTTTCGCAGCGGCGGCTGCCAGCGCCCACCGGTATTCATCCGGAGTTTGTGAAATGTAATGAACACCGTCGGTTTTCCGTGTCCAATCGCTGAAATACCTTCTGGCAATTGCGCCTCCGTTAAAAGCCGGACTGGCATGGATAAGTCTTAACCGGGAGGCCAGCGCAAGTGCAGCACCCCGCGTAGGACGACCAAAGTCCATGATCGCGACCTCCGCAGGCATGTTAATACCGGCAAACTCAAACTCCTTGCAGATATATTCCGCTGCTTCGTCATAGGTACTGCGGGGACGGTCATAATATTCCAACTCCTCATTATTTTCCACAATCTCCTCGCCCAGCAAAATCGGGGGACCGAAATCAACCAGAATGTTATAGTAGGCATATGCACGCCAAAACCGGGTGTAGCCTTCAATATTGCGACGGTCGGAAGGCGTCATATCCTTTGCCTCACCCATGTGGACCAGAATGGTATTGCACTTGCGAATGATCTGATAATAGGTTCCCCACACGTCCATCTTGCCGAGATTGTCAGGGGTGGTAAATCCCTGGGCGAAATTCGTACCTTCATAGACATTGTTGCCTTCGCGGAAGTTGTTCGTACCCTCATCGGTTGCATACGGACCTGGGGTATAGTTGCCTCTGAGGGTATAGGCCTCATCGGGAAACATCGTGGCGGCTCCCCACATATACGCTTCAATATACCGCTTTTGGGTAAAAGTGGAATCCATTTTGAATTCATCGTCAAAATAGTTGTCCACATTCAGGAAATTCGAGCAGGAACTTATTCCTGCAAGCATCATGATGACGATGATATAGTAAATTGCTTTTGCAAGTCTTGCAGGATATAAAAATAGCTTCTTCATCTTCATTTTTTTACAAGTTGATATATAATTGCAGGGAATAGACCGACGGGATGGGGTATACCCGCCCGTTATACCGGGCCTGTTCAGGGTCGAAAATGTCCTCTTTCGACCACACATGCAGGTTTGTTCCAATCAACTGAAAGTCGACTGATGCAATTCCCAGTTTGCGCATGGCCGCATTATTCAGGTTATAGTTTACCGTTACTTCCTGCAAACGCAAATAGCGGGCATCACCTTTCCAGAAGTCTGATTTCTGAGCGTTATTATTGTTGGTACCATACTGCAACCGCGGGAAAATGGCATCCGGATTTTCTGCCAGCGCAGGATCAATCCCATGTGCAAGGGCATATTCCATCGGGATCCACCGATTCTTCGGATCATTGGCCATAGTCAGCACATTGCCGGTTACTCCCCCGTAAAAAGGTACATAGCCCATCCCGTTGTTATAGGAGAGACCGTTGTGGCTGACCGACTGTCCTACACGATAATAGTCGGTCCTTCCGGTACCTCTGAGCAACATACCAACCGTCAGTTTTTTGTAATGAATCTCTCCTCCGAATCCATACATCAGCAATGGATAGGTGCTGCGCGACAAGGGAACCCGGTCGGTCGCATCAATTTTTCCGTCACCGTTTACATCTTTGTATTTGATATCGCCCGGCATATAAAGGCCAAAGGTCTGGATGGGACTTTGTTTGATGTCTTCCTCATCCCTGAACAATCCGATCGCCTGGTATCCGCGATGAATATTGTTTGGGAAACCGGCATTAAACAGGTATGGATATTCCAGATAGGCCTGCTCCCAATTCTGCACTTTGGTATCGGAATAGGTATAATTTCCCCGCAAAGTGAAATACGTGTTCTCGTTGATCTTGTGTGTATACGACACATTGCCATCCGACCCGAAACTTTGCATGCGGCCCACATTCCCATACGGCATATTGGTCAAACCCACATATTCGGGCACCTGGGCACGTGGCTGGAAAATCCCGTCACGCTGGTCCCTGAAAAAGTCGACGACAAACGACAGTTTCTCATCGAAAAAACTCCCCTCAATCCCCAGGTCGGCTTTCTTCGCATTTTCCCATTCCAGATTATCCGCACCGACCCTTGACTCCCTCAGGATCTCCACGCTGCTCATGGATTCATACACAGAACCGTTGCTAAGTGTTGCCTTGGTCATGTATGGGAACCTCGTACTTCCCGCCAGCCGGTCATTTCCAACCGTACCATAGGAGGCTCTTATTTTGAATAAATTGACCCAGTTCAGATTCTCTTTTACCCACTGGTAGCTGGAAGGCACCCATCCCAAAGCCACCGACGGGAAAAAACCGTACTGGCGACCAGGCTGGAAGTTTTCCGAACCGGTAATCCCAAAGTTGAAGTCAATCATGTACGTATCCTTGTAGCTATAGGTAAAACGGCTCGAAACACCCTGATAGCGTACAGGAATGGCGGTCATGTTATTGGTCGCGTCTTCCGTGTGCTTCTCGTCGCTCAGGTAGTAATAAATCAGACCTGAGGTTCTGTGGTCACCACCAAATACCTGGTCATAGTTTACAGTAGATTCAAAGTGGTATTTCCGGTACTGATTCATTGATTTGGTATAAGAGGCAGGAGTGGGCTTTACCATTTCCCGCATTACCAGCGAGCCATCGGTTCTTCTCTCCAGGGCCATGTAAAGGGCCGGCTGAATAAAACGCCTCTCATAAAAATAATTGTGCACATCGTATGCGCCTTGTGCCCGGATCTTCAGCCCATCGAGGAAAGCAGACAAATCCTGCACGAGCGCAAGGGTGACTTTCCCTTTATATTGTTCATTGGTCTTTCTTCCGGTCCGGTTAATCATCACGTAAGGCGATGAATTGGCGTCTTCGCCGGCAGCCGGAAACATTCCGTTGGAATAGACTGTCGGCAGGTACAAGGGATTAAGCTGTGACTGTGCCATCCAGATATAATCGGTATTGGCCGTACCCGGCTGATTATTAATGGATAGAAAACCGTCGCTTCCGAAATAGAGTGAAGTGGTTTTTGTCAGGCTGATGTCGAGGTTTGTCCGGAAATTATAGGTATTGTATCCCACATTCGAGGCATACGGACTGTTCGTATCATACTTGTAAGCAGCCGATTCGCTGTTTCCGCCCAAACTGAGGAAATATCGTGCAATGTTTCCTCCACCCTTGGCACTGACATAATAAGATTGTTTATAGGAGGTGGTTCTCAGAACTTCATCCTGCCAATTGACGTCGGGATACATATCGGGGTCGAGGTGATCTTTGATAATCGCCAGTTCCATCGGACGGTAAACAGGGCTTTCTCCCCTTACCTCCATGGCTTCATTCGCCAGAAGGGCATAATCGTACGCACCCAAATATTCCGGAACCCTGCGGAGATGGGATATCGAAAAATTCGTGCGTGCGGTAATACTGAGTTTGCCTTCCTGCCCCCGTTTGGTAGTAATGAGTACAACGCCATTTGCTCCTCTGACGCCATAAACTGCCGTAGCGGAAGCATCCTTCAGAATGGAAAAGCTTTCGATATCCGCCGGGTCGATTGAATTAATGTTTCCTTCCAGCCCGTCGATCAATACCAACGCACCGCTGCTGGCACCAAAAGTACCAATCCCACGTACCCAGAACTCCGAAATGTTCTGCCCGGGCTCACCGCTCGACTGCATGGAAATGACTCCGGCAACCTTTCCTCCCAACAGGTTGGCCACGGATGTGGTTGGCGATTTCAACTGCTCCACATCAATACTGGTTACGGCTGCCACTGACGATATCTTCCGTTGAACGCTACCTAAACCTACAGCAACCACCTCCTCCAACTCATGGGCGGTGGTGGTAAAATTGATTTTTAAATCTTTGCGTGGTTCTGTGACCAGGAATTCAACCGGCTCATAACCTACAAAAGAGAACACGATCATATCTCCCCGTGAAGCCTGGATGCGGAATTTCCCGCTCGCGTCCGTGGAGGTCCCGACACCCACTTTATTTTTCAGGTAAACGGTTGCCCCTGGCAGGGACTGGTCAGTTTCGTCATACACTACGCCTTCCATCGTATACCTTTCCTGCGCATAAAGTGAAATGCCTGTGAATAATAACAATAATATCAAAAAGCCTCTTTTCATGTGAATAATTATTTGTTTTAACGGCCACATGTAATAGCCATGATTGGTTAGTTCATTTCTGTGGGTCCCGCCTATGACGGGATGGTTATTCATAAGATTAGTTGAAAGTACTTTATTCAATTGACAGTTTTCTGATCCGCCTGTTGGCGCGGTCGGCTATGTAAACGGTTCCATCCATACCAATACCCACAGCGGTGGGTTGGCTAAACTTGGCTTCTTCTTTGCCACCATCCTGCATCCCGCTTACTCCCGGTATTCCCAGTACAGTCTCCACCATTCCGTTTGAGGGATCGTATTTGCGGATACAATAATTATTGTAATCCGAGATGTAACATATCCCATCCTGGTCGAATTTCAACCCATAAGGGGTATTGAACAATGCCTGTTCAATCGGTCCGTCGCGGTGCCCTGAAGTTTTCGAGGTATTCAGCCTGGTCCAGGAATGTTCCGGGTCGTTAAGATCCAGACGCCAGATGCCATGTGCCATGGTACCGCTGTTATACCCGGCCAGGTAGAGCATGTTGGGATGTGTAGGATCCACATCGATACCGATGCTGGTCCCCTGTTCCACCGATTGGAAGATGATTTCCGCCACACCGGTTTCCGGGTTAATTTTGACGATCTGCCCGGTACTGTATCGCGTGTACATGTGTTTGTCGGCCGAACTGTATCCCATATAATTACCGTTGGCAGTTGGGATCGGATAGGCCCCGCCTGTTTTAAAGGTCATGGTACGGTATCGCGGGATCCATCCATTGGCCGGATCGATAATGGCATATTCAAGCGTTCCCGTTCTCACGGCTGTGTAGAGGATCCCTGTGTTCTTGTCCGCACAAAGCCCTTCAAAACGACTGTTGGCCACATTGGGAAATTTGTTGACCAGTTCCATCAAATTCTCCGATTCATTGATCCGCACGAGGCCCGCACTTGAATAACTGGCGGCATCGGAAGCCGGATTGTCCGTACCTACAAAGATATTGTCGTACTGGTCCACATCGAGCTGAAAAGGAGCGATTTGCGACTGCTCAAGCGGACCGGTCCGGATGGCGTTGGTTCCGTCACCAGCTACCGTGGAAACCGAAATGGTTATCTTATAACGGAACTTCTGGTCATAAACCACGGAATCATTGCCCACTACGACCGATACATCACAAATATCACTGACCACGCGGGGTACAACAATGTACATGCGTCTCCCGTTTGAGCCAATCACCGCAGCCCGCTTTTTGTTAAAATAAACCTTTATCTTTTCAGGATCTGACCCAAAGTTTGACCCTTCGAGAATTACTTTCTCCCTGATGCGACCAGAATCGGGGTAAAAAGAAGTTAATTCGACTGGTTTGGAAGGATCATAATCCTCCCAGACATAGTCGTCTCCGTTGTCTTTACATGCAAAGATAGCAGCGAAAAACAACAGCAACCAAAGATAAAAATCTCTTTTTTTCATGTTTTAATAGATTAAATAAATATGCTGTATTGTTAAAAGAAATAATTCATCAGAAATCAAAATCAAAAACAAAAACTAAACATCGTAAAAAGAATAATGCCCAGGCACTTCCGCCGGGGTGATTGCTTATGCTTCATCCAACGCTGTTAATACAGTCGCCTGATTACGAAAGAAATATGAAGTGTTTGCAGCAGTTTAGGTTCAAGTTTCATATTATGCTAAATTAGGTTTGATTCAATGTTTTCCAAATTTAGGATAAAAAAAGAAAAAAAAAAGCTTAAAATCGAATCTCGACCGGGAATCTTCGTTAAAAATTTCTGTCTCACCTGGGCCCGGATCAACGATTATGCTCCCTGAAATTTAAATTGCTGCACAAGTTAAACAAAAACCACTAAATTTACTCAAGATGAAAAACAAGAAAAAGCAGAGTACCACATTCAAAGTCAAATAATTTTTTACAAAATGAAAAACTGGATTTTTATACACCTCATTCTTTTTACAATAGTTTCAAATTGTTTCGGACAGGAAGATATGCTTTGTGTGGGTCCTTACTGGACAGAGGACGAAGCCAACCTGAAGATGAAAGAATTTGCAGCTTCATGGAACGATGTGAATTCATGGGAAAAACGTGCTGAAACGATCAAAAAAGGTATCATAGAGGGGATGAAGCTGGATCAAATGCCGGAAATAGAAGGAAATTTTCATGAAAAAATTACCAATACCCGCCAGTTAGACGGGTATCTGGTTGAAAACATCAGCATTGAAAGTTTTCCCGGATTTTATATAACGGGAAACCTTTATCGTCCGGCAACTCCCGGAAAGAAATGCGCTGCAGTACTCTCTCCGCATGGACATCTTCAGGATAAACGGCTGAAGGAAGATGTTCAGTACAGGTGTGCCGTACTTGCCCGGATGGGCGCTGTTGTTTTTGCTTACGATATGGTCGGACATGGCGACTCCCATCAGGTTGACTCTCATAAAATACCAATTGCAATGCTGTTGCAGACGTGGAACAGCAAGCGTGTTCTCGATTATTTACTGTCACGTCCCGATGTGGACCCTGACAGAATCGGCATGACAGGAGGCTCGGGAGGGGGCACTCAAACATTTCTGCTGACAGCCATTGATGAACGTATCAAGGTATCGGTTCCCTGTGTTCAGGTGTCGGCTCATTTTTTTGGGGGATGTGTGTGCGAAAGTGGTATGCCGATTCATAAGAGCAAAAATCATCAGACAAACAACGTGGAAATAGCAGCCTTGTGTGCTCCGCGCCCGATGCTGTTAATCTCAGATGGAAATGACTGGACAAGAAATACCCCCCGGATAGAATATCCATATATTCAAAAAGTTTATGAATTGTATGATGCCGAACATAAAATTGAAAATGTCCATTTCCCTGCAGAAAAACACGATTACGGATATTCCAAGCGCGTAGCCATGTACAATTTTTTTTCGCACCACTTGCGGCTTAACACAGGAGCTGTGGAGTGGAAACCCACGATCAGTGAAGTGTTTGTAACAATCTTGCCTGAAAATCAATTAAAAGTATTTACTGAGGAAAACCCAATGCCGGATAATGCATTAAAAGGAGATGACGAGATAGTTATATATCTGAATTTAAAATAGATACACCCTATTCCTGACAATCATTTTTATAGCTTTTTTTTCGACGGTCAATAGAACGATCGCCAGTTTCTTGAGTTTATAGAATACAACGGTGCAAAGGGAAAACCACGCCTGGTTTCCGTTTCAATCGAAACGGAAAATGTAGGGCAGATGCGGGAATACCTTGAGGAGAACGGGGTTGAAGTGCCTGCAAAAGTAAAAGAAGATGGTGCAGGAAACAATGTATACCCTGAAAGAACGACAAGGGAACAACCAGCTTGCAAAGCCAATGGTTGGCAAAGGAAAACGCTGGCTGTTGAATCTGCAAAACACCGATGGAACCAAAGTAGAATTTACCGAAGCCCATGCCGTACGATAACCAAAAACACAAGAATTATGAAGAAGAATGAATTAAGCCGGCGGAAATTTTTAAAAGACACGCTTGGCGCCAGTTTACTCGTTTCAGGAACAGCGTTTTTGCCTTCCTGTTCTGTCCTCCGGCCAATTTTCAGATCTGAATCGCCATACAATGCCAAAGGGTTGCCTACGGTTCTGATTGGTTCAACCGGGGTGCCTGTCCCCCGCATCCTTTGTGGTTTAGGCTCACGATTTTGCCATATCGAAAGTGATGAGCAGGCTCAAAAAATGTTACACTATGCATTAGACAATGGCTTTTATTATTTTGATACGGCA
>CAYYJE010000004.1:0-3821 GCA_964472165.1 uncultured Prolixibacteraceae bacterium
GGAGCGGTCACCGTGGTGAGCCAGTTCACCCTCCATGCCAGTGTCAAAAAGGGAAACCGTCCTTCCTACATCCGGGCAGCCCGTCCGGAAACGGCCATTCCCCTTTATGAGCGGTTTATCAGGGAGATGGAGGAGTCATTGGGAAAACCGGTGGGCAGCGGCATTTTCGGCGCCCACATGGAGGTGTCGATGGTCAACGACGGTCCGGTCACAATTATTCTGGACACGATAAACAAGGATTTTTAGAAAAGATTAAAAGACAAAAGACAAAAGATTGAGTCCACTCCGAAAATTTGATAAATTGTTTTATTTTGTCCGACCCCCTGCCCCATAAAGGGGTTTACTTATTGATATACAATACTTTAAGAAGTCCCCTTTAGGGATTTAGGGGTCAGAAACACAAATCGGAGTGGACTCAAAATTTAGATTAAAAGACTTTAGACCAGAAGGTCAGAATTTTCTGATATTTTTGTCCTATGGATGAGATAACTTTTTCTGAAGCACAACGCCTTGTTGATGAATGGATCTGCACGGTGGGAGTCCGTTATTTCAGTGAGCTGACCAACATGGCGGTGCTGACCGAGGAGGTGGGCGAAGTGGCCCGCATCGTGGCCCGCAGGTATGGGGACCAGTCGTATAAGCATTCGGATGAAGGGAAGGAGCTGGCCGATGAACTGGCCGATGTGTTGTGGGTAGTGATTTGTCTGGCCAACCAGACCGGGGTGGATCTGACTGAAGCTTTCCGCAGGAATCTTGAAAAGAAAAGCCTCCGGGATGCTGAACGGCATTTGAACAACGACAAATTAAAATAACGACGATGAACTTTCCTCCGTTTCCTTTCTCTTCCGAAGAAGTGGCTGAAGAAGCCCTCCGCTACAAAGGTATCGGCTCCATGCTTCCTGCCACTGAATGGGCAAAACTCGCTTTTTCATGTATCGACCTGACCACACTTAACGCTACCGATACGGTTTCGCATGTGGCGGATTTTACCCGGAAGGTGAATCATTTCAAACTTGAATATCCGGAACTGCCTCCGGTGGCTGCCATCTGTGTCTATCCTAACATGGCTGCGGTGGTCAGGGAGAACCTGGCCGTGGAAGGGGTGAAGGTAGCTGCGGTGGCGGGTGGTTTTCCGTCGTCGATGACTTTTGCGGAGCTGAAGGCTGAAGAAGCCGCTATGGCCGTGATTCAGGGAGCCGATGAGGTAGACATTGTTCTTCCTTTGTGGGCATTCCTGGAAGGAAATTACGACCAGTGCAGGAAAGAGGTCAGGTTGGTCAGACAAGCCATCGGGGATGCCCATCTGAAGGTGATTCTCGAAAGCGGAATTCTTAACGATCCGCAGGAAATCTGGAAGGCGTCTGTTCTTGCCCTTGAAGCCGGCGCCGATTTTATCAAGACGTCGACAGGTAAGATGGCGGTATCAGCGACTCCCGAAGCGGCCATTGTGATGTGTCATGCCCTGCGGTATTGGTTGGAGCAGACCGGGGAGCGAAGGGGGTTTAAACCTGCGGGCGGAATTTCCGTGACACCCGAAGCCATGCTCTACATGGCTGTTGTCAGGGACATCCTGGGTGTGGAATCGCTGAACCACACGCATTTCAGAATCGGAGCCAGCCGTTTGGCCAACAACCTGCTCAGCGAAATCACGGGAAGGGAAAATCGTCATTTTTAAACCATAATCGAATCAATCAATCCTTATGAACAACGATAAAAAGAAGCATGAAAACTGGATCGCCGGATTGCCGGTGAAGCCCCAGCCTTCGGTCAACACCGCTACGTTGGAAAAGCAACTGAACCTGGCCCCCGCAAGGTGGAACCAGGCTTTTAACCTGTTAAAAACCTGCGGTTTTTTCAATCTGGACCCTGGCCGTTATGAAATCGACGGCCTCAACCTTTTTTTCATGGTGAACCACTATGAGACCAAACCTTCGGAAGAGGTCCTCTTTGAAGCCCACCGCGAATATGCCGACATACAATATGTCTATGAAGGAGAGGAGTTTATAGGTGTGGCGCCTCTGGAAGCAGGAAAGGAAACTGTCGCTTATAACCCTGAAAAGGATATCGCTTTTTACGAAGTGAAAGAGGCAGTCAGCCATAAAGCGGCTGCAGACCGGATTTTCATTCTCTTTCCCGAAGATCTCCACCAGCCCGGGGTGATGACCGACATGGCCAAACCGGTGAAGAAGGTGGTGATCAAGGTGAAGCTGGAGAGGGACTGAGGGACTGAGGGAAGAAGGGACGAAGCGAGGGAGCGACTGAGAGAACGAAGAGACGAAGGGACGGTGAGACATAATCGGTGATCCGAATAACTCTCCTCCCGGACAGGAGGAGTACCCTGGCCCGACGCAGGAGGGATCAGGGGGAGGTGGTGGAAGACTGTCCCGATAATGCAAACCACCCCGTCATTTCATTCGTACCTCATGAAACGCCACCCCTCCTATCCATTCAGGCAGGAGGGGAAACTTTCGTAGTCCGCTGCATATCCCGGGACCACAGAGTGCAACCCTTGAACACCGAAGGCCTTGGAACCTTTGAACCCTTGAACAATTTTGAACGGTCTTCAATCCCGACCTCAACCTCGACCTTATTTTTTTCTTTCCGTAATGTAGTTCATCAGTGCAATGAGCGATATGCGGGCTTCATTTTCCGGAAATTCCAGAATGGCGCTGATTGCCTTTTCCCGGAAAAGGTCCATTTGTTGCGAAGCATAGTCGATGCCACCTTTCCGGACGACCAGATCCACAAGTTCCCTGACAGCTTCCGTATTTTTGTTTTTCCGTTTGACTAAACGCAGAATCCTGAGTCGTTCCACCGGTTCAGAATTATTCAAAAGGTAAAGGAGCGGCAGGGTGATTTTCTTTTCCTTGATGTCGTTCCCCGTGGGTTTGCCGATGATTCCCTTTTCCTGGTAATCGAAAATGTCGTCCTTGATCTGAAAGGCAATGCCGGCATCCTGTCCGATGAGGTACATCTTCTCGATGATCTGTTTGTCGGAGGTGACGGAAGCTGCACCAATTGCGAGGCTGGTAGCAATCAGTGAGGCTGTTTTTTTCCGGATGATGTTGAAATAGGTTTCCGTGTCGATGTCGAGTTTGCGGCTTTTTTTGATCTGCAGGATTTCTCCTTCGGCCATGTCCTGAACTGCTCTTGAGATGAGGTCGAGGTATCCGTATTGCTTGTGCTGAAGTTGCAGGAGAAGTCCCTGTGCCAGTATAAAATCACCTACCAATACTGCCAGTTTATTGCGCCAGAGGGCATTTACGGAAAACACTCCCCGCCGTTCGTACGATTCGTCGACCACGTCGTCGTGAACCAGCGTGGCCGAGTGAAGGAGTTCTACCGAGCAGGCTGCCACCTGGGTCAGCTCGTTGGTCTTTCCAAGCATGGCTGCCGACAGGAACACAAACATGGGGCGCACCTGCTTGCCTTTGGTACGGTACATATAATCGAGAATGGTTCCCAACAGGGGAACATCGCTCTTCAGCGATTTTCTGAAATTGGATTCGAAATCCGACAAATCCTGGTTTATGGGTGCTTTGATCTGATCCAGCAAACTCATTCTGTTATTTTTTCATTTTCACTTCTTCCCGATACGGAAACGCTCTCCAATAAGGAAATGATGTTTCCGCAAACGGATTTGTCTGAAAAAATCCCGTGAAAAGTAAAAATTATGGAGCCAATTTAGCAAAAAACGACTGTAAAGCAATTATTTTGCACAAAAGAAGATTTTTTTCAGAAACCAGGTCTAAAATCCGTTTATAAATGAGCAATACGATTAAACCACAAAAAGTAAGCAGCCGGATCATTGAGATGTTGCA
>CAYYJE010000004.1:3921-51541 GCA_964472165.1 uncultured Prolixibacteraceae bacterium
GGAATGCTTTTCCCGGCAATAATTTACCTTCTGGCAGTCAGTTTCTCCGGTGTTTCCGAAGCTAAAAACGGATGGGGAATTCCCATGGCAACTGATATTGCATTTTCCCTGGGGATCATCAGCCTCCTGGGAAAACGAATCCCGCTGGCGCTGAAGGTTTTTCTTGTAGCCCTGGCCATTGTGGATGACCTTGGAGCGATCCTGGTCATTGCAGTTTTTTATACTTCGGAGATCAACCTGGTATATCTGTCTATCGGACTGGGACTGCTGGCCCTTCTTTTTGTGGCAGAACGGTTCAATTTCAGGAAAATTCTGGTTTATCATCTGGTAGGGATGGTGATCTGGTACTTCTTTTATAAATCAGGAGTTCATGCCACAATCGCCGGGGTATTGCTCGCCCTGGTCACCCCCATGCGGCGGGAAATTGGTTTACGCACCTTCCTCAAAAAAATGAAACACATCGAATGTGAAGATCTGCCCCAGGATGAGGGTGACCTGCTCAGCCACAAACAACTCGACAGGGTGCGCATGATCAAAAAACAGATCAGCAGACTCGAGAGTCCCCTGCAGCGTCTTGAGCATGACCTGCATGTATCGGTAAACTACCTCATCATGCCCTTGTTCGCCCTTGCCAATGCAGGTGTGACTTTCGGAGTCGAAGGAGGGGGATTTACCACGGTGTCGCTGGCAGTAGCCCTGGGCCTTTTGCTGGGAAAACCCATCGGAATTACCCTGCTGTCGTGGGTGGGAGTGAAGTCCGGTCTTGCTGAACTGCCTCCGGGTCTCACCTGGAAAAATATATTCGGTGTGGCCTTACTGGGTGGGATCGGTTTTACCATGGCCATTTTTGTGGCTACCCTTGCATTCAGGGATCCGGGATTGCTTAACCAGGCAAAAGGCGGAATTTTTATGGGCTCCATCATCGCCGGGGTCCTCGGTTTTATCCTGCTCAAAAAGATGTTTCCTGATAAGGGGGACTTAGAGACGAAGAGACTTAGAGACGAAGAGACTTAGAGACAAAGGGATGGGGAGAGAAAAAATGGGGGGGACATAAATATTTATATATTTGCATTTATTAATACTTTGTCATGCCGGAAATAAAGGAATTGGATAACAATAAGCTCGAACTTGCAGCGGGAATACTTAAGTCATTGGCACATCCTATGAGAATCGCCATTCTCAATCTGCTGGAGGGTGGCAAGAAGATGACAGTCACCGAAATACATGAAGTGTTGGGAATGGAGCAGGCTGCTGCATCACATCATCTGGGGATTTTGAAGGATAAAGGGGTCCTTTGTTCCCGCAGGGATGGGAAGAATACCTGGTATTTCCTGAAAAACAACATCATCAGCCAGGTAATCGAGTGTGTGGAACGTTGTTCTTGCAAACAGGAGTAATGATCATTGTTCAGAACCGTCTTTCTTCTTTTCTCCTTGGCAGAAATTACATGGCCATGTGTATCTTCCCTTTTTTGTTTGTAACCAGGGGCATTCCGATCAGGGAGATGTCGGCCACCCTTAATCATGAGCGGATTCACGCCCGTCAGCAGATTGAAATGCTGTGGCTGTTTTTCTTTATTTGGTATCTTACGGAATATTTGGTCCGGCTCATGGGTTACCGGTCGCACCGGAAGGCTTATCTGAATCTTTCCTTTGAGCGTGAAGCTTATCGCTTTTCCGGTAAACCGGAATACCTGAAGTCGCGGCCACCCTTTGCTTGGTTGAAATATCTCTGATTATCCGTTATTCGAAATATGGAACTTGTATTCGCCACCAACAACATTCACAAAATCAATGAAATCAGAAGCTTGCTCAGTGACAGCTTCAAAATTCTCAGCCTGGCTGAAATTGGTTTCACCGGGGAGATTCCGGAAGATTCATCCACGCTGGAGGGCAATGCTTCCCAAAAAGCCTGGTTTATCCGCAACAAATTCGGTATTGACTGTTTTGCCGATGATACCGGTCTCGAAGTGGATGCCCTGAACGGGGAGCCGGGGGTTTATTCTGCACGTTATGCAGGAGCCGGGAGGAGTTTCGGCGACAACATGACAAAACTTTTGGAGAAGATGTCGGAAATAAATAACCGGAATGCCCGTTTCAGAACTGTCATTTCACTTGTAACTGGCGATCAGGAAATACAGTTTGAAGGAGTTGTCCGTGGCGAGATACTCCGTGAAAGAAGGGGCATGCAAGGATTCGGGTATGATCCTGTATTCAGGCCCGAGGGGTGCGAACTGACTTTTGCCGAAATGGATCTGGAGCAGAAGAACAAAATCAGTCACCGGGGAAGGGCTTTTAACCAAATGGTCAGCTACCTTCTCAGGTTTCGCGACGACAATGCTGACCGGAAAGTGTAAAGTATGAAAAATATTCTCGGTTTTTTGGGGATTGTTCTGTTGCCGCTGTTGTTGCCTGCGCAGGATCGGGGAACATGGCAGGATTACCTTTCCTATTCCAACGCGGCGAAAGTGGCAGATGCGGGCGATAAAATTTTCTGTGTCTCGGATGGCGGCCTCTTTTATGTGGATCTGGAAGGTTACAGCATCAACAAAATCACCTCTGCCGACGGATTGAGTGATGTGGGCATCCAGACCATTGCCTGGTCTGCGGAACATAAATTGCTTCTGGTAGTTTACAAGAACAGCAACATCGACCTGGTGTACGAAAACAGGGTGGTCAATCTGGGTGACATCAAACGCAAACTGGTGCCTGGCGATAAAACCATCTACAATATACTTTTAAAGGGCAGCGAAGCATTCCTGTCGTGTGGTTTTGGCATTGTATCGGTCAATCTGGCCGGTGAAGAGATAAGGGGTACCTATATCATCGGTGATAACGGTTCACAGGTGAAGGTTTTCGATATGGATACCGATGGGTCCGCCCTCTATGCCGCCACAGAAAAAGGAATCATGACGGCCCCGGCAGATCATCCCAACCTGTTGGATTACAGAAACTGGACCCGTATGGAAACGGTACCGCACGCCTCTGAAAAATTCAGCCAGCTTGCCATGGTCAACGGGAAGCTGGTGGCTGTGTATACCCGCGACCAGTACAGTGGCGACGAAGCCTTTCTCTACAGCGGCGGAAGGTGGGAGAGGGTTCTTCACGAGGTGGGTTATTTCAGCGATTTGCAGAATGCCGCCGGATTTCTTACCGCAGTAGCCCGGGAAGAGGTTTTCGTATTTGACCAGTCCCTCACCAGGCTGAGAAAAGTGAACGGGTATACGATCAACAACCGGCAGATCTCCCCGATCAATCCGCGGGCTGCCGTGACAGGCCAGGGCGGGTCCCTGTGGATTGCCGATTATACCAGCGGACTTATCCGCCATACAGGGCAGACTTCTGAGCAGCATACTCCTTCCGGGCCCATGAACAATGCGGTCTTCTCCCTGACTGTTTCCCGGGATGAATTGTGGGTCAGTTCCGGCGGACGAACTGATCCCTGGAACAACCAGTTCCGGGAACCTGCCTTTCAGCGGATGAAAGAGGGAGAGTGGAGTTATTATACAAAAAAGGAGTTTCCCGGGATGGCCGGTTTCTTTGATATGGTTGAGGTTGCTGTAGATCCGCGGGATCCCGGCCACTTTTTTGCTGCAAGCTGGGGCGGAGGGGTCCTTGAATTCAAAAATGACCAGCTGGTAAACCGGTATAATAACCTGAACAGCCCTTTGCAGACCGCACTTCCCGACCAGCCGCTGGAACCTTACACCCGCATCGGTGGAATGGCATTTGATGAGAACAATACCCTTTGGATTACCAATTCACAGTCGTCGAACGGACTGCACAGTCTGAGCAGCAGCGGGGAATGGAAGAGCTTCAGTCTTCCGGAAGTTTCCGGATTCCAGTTTACCATCGGACAACTTATCATTACCGGAAACAGCGACAAATGGATTGTCATCCCGCGCGGAAGAGACCTTTATGTGGTCAATAAGGATGGGTCACAGAAGAAGCCCCTTCAGGTAACTTCTTACTTCAACAACGGAGAACAGGAAATCTACAACCGGATGAATGATGTATATGCCATTGCAGAAGATCTGGACGGTGAAATCTGGGTGGGAACATCGAGAGGAATTGCGGTTTTTGCAAATCCGCGAAGAATCTGGAGCGAATCTGCAATGTATGCCTACCAGCCCAGTCTTGACCTCAACGACGGGGTATATCATCCTCTCCTGGAAACGGAAACCGTTACCTCCATAGTGGTGGATGGGGCCAACCGTAAATGGCTGGGAACCAGGAATTCAGGGATTTACCTGGTTTCTGAAACTGGTGACCGTGAAATTCTGCACTTCTCTACCGCCAACAGTCCCCTCTTGTCCGACAACATCACCAGTATGGCCATGAACCGGAAAAGCGGCGAACTCTATATTGGAACGGACAAAGGGCTGATCTCCTACAAGGGGGATGCTCCTCAGGGAACCAATGATTTTGCAGGTGTTTATGCATACCCGAATCCTGTTAGGGAAACCTTTACCGGCGATATTACCATCACCGGCCTGATGAAGGATACCGATGTGCACATTACGGATATTGCAGGGAACCTGGTTTTTAAAGGCACATCATTGGGAAGCCAGTTGCTGTGGGATGGGAAAAACCTCAATGGCAACAGGGTTGCCACAGGTGTTTACCTGATATTCTGTGCCGATGCCGAAGGAAGTAAAACCCATGTGACCAAACTGCTTTTTATCCGGTAATTGAAGCTGATGCAATTTGCCGTTCATTGTTGAGTTGAACCCATGCTCGGAAAAACAAGGGGAGTAATCCTTCACACCGTCAAATTTGGTGACCACGGCCTGATTGTCACCCTTTATACTGTGGAATACGGACGGCAGTCCTATATCATGAACGCAGTCCGGGGAACAAAATCGGGAAACAAGGCAGCAATCATGCAACCTTTGTTTATTCTGGAAGCCGAAGTGTACCTGAAAAAGAGCCGTGAAATTCAGCGGATGAAAGAATTCCGCCTTGTCAATCCCTATGTGACGATTCCCTTCGACATCAGAAAATCAACCCAGTTGTTGTTTCTGGCAGAAATTCTCTACCGGATACTGCAGGAAGAAGAGCGCAATCCCGGCCTCTACCATTTTATTGAGCATTCATTGCTCTTCTTTGACCTGATGGAGGAGGGTGTTTCCCATTTTCATCTCTGGTTTTTGGCACACCTGACAGAATATCTCGGAATATACCCGGGGATGGAATCCGGATCAAAGGGATGGTTCGACATGAAAACAGGAAACATTGTTACCCGGGAACCCTTGCATTCAGCTTTCATGAATCCGGAAACCACGGGATTTCTGAAAATGATATTGTCGTTGGATATCAATCAATTGAATGCGATCAGGATAAACAGTACTCAACGTAATATATTGATGGAGAAGCTGTTGGATTATCTTCATCTTCATTTTGAAAATCTGGGGCAACTCAAATCATGGCCGGTATTAAAAGCGGTTTTTGAATGAGGATGAAAGGAATATTAATTACATTTGTTGTATGAAGTAGGGCCCGCAAAATTCCGGGCAGACACACCGATCAACTGACACAATCTATGCAAACGAAATTACCGGAAACCCAGGGAAATATATTAGGCGACATGCGGAATCTGGCATTGAAAATGGATGCCATTGATATGTCTCTGGGGATTACCGAATTCAATTGCCCTGCACGCCTTGCTGAACTGGCCAATTCCTGTATTCAGCGTCATTACAACAATTACGCACCGGTGGAAGGGATCCTCTCTCTGAGGGAACGGGTTTCGGAGCAATATTTCAGGCAGTACGGAAAATTATATTCTCCCGAAAATGAGGTGACCATATGTGCGGGCACTGTCCAGGCCATTTCCTCTGCCATCACCACAGTGGTGAATGAGGGGGATGAGGTCATCATTTTTGAACCCTCTTACACAACTTACAGTCCGGCGGTGCGCCTGAACGGCGGTACTCCCGTGCATGTCCCCATGAAAGAGCCCGGGTTCGGGACGGGGTGGGAAGACCTGAGGAAGATGATCTCCTCCAAAACCCGCCTTATTTTGCTGAATACTCCCCATAACCCGACAGGGTCTGTACTTTCGAAGGATGATATGCTCCAGCTCCAGCGGCTTACCCAAGGTACCGGAATCTATATCATCAGTGATGAGAATTTTGAATATCTGGTTTTTGACCAGGACAAACACCAGAGTGCCGGTCAGTTTGAGAACCTGGCATCCCGCAGTTTCATCATTTCATCGCCGGGACCTGTTTTCCACGTCAACGGATGGGGTGTGGCCTGGTGCCTGGCTCCTGCCGCCATGATGGAAGAATTCCGGAAAGTGCATGAATACCAGGTTTCCTATGTTCCCTCGCCTTTTCAGCAGGCACTGGCCGAATTTATGGAGTCGGATTACTCAAAAGATGAAATCACTGAATTTTACCAGGGGAAAAGGAATTATTTCAACCGCCTGCTGAAAGGTTCTCCCTATTTGCTCCAACCTACCCAGGGAACTTACTTCCAGCTGGTTGACTTCCGGAACTTGTCGGATGAGCCTGATGTAAGTTTTGCCATGAGGTTGCTTCAGGAGGCAAAGGTTGCGGCCACTCCGCTCTCCCTCTTCATGCACAAGCGGAAAAATACCTCCTACCTTCGGTTTTGCTTTGCCAAAAAGAATGAAACCCTGGAGGAGGTTGCCCGGAGAATGATCTCCTTTGCCGGAAATATCAAAAAGTAACGCTGTTCTCCCTCCGGTTAACTTATTCACCTGACCGCAGTGGCTCACACATTTCCAGATGCCTGTGGCAGAGCCTGATGGTAGCCAGGGCAGAAGCGGGTAAACACAATTCCGGTTTCCGGTTCTCTTCCATGCACGCTGCAAAATAGTCAATCTCTCCGGCATATCCTGCTTCAGGATTTCCGGTTACGATCTCCTCAGTCTGGTGGTTGTCCGAAATAAAAACCCGGTCAGGTTTTGCCGTGGAATAGTTTATACTTGCGTGTTCAAATGAAGCCATGAACCCTGCCTGGAAGGGGAACGGAGCGTGAAAAATATTGCCTCCTTCAATTCTGACAACCAGGTCGCTGCCGGCATATTTCCAGGTGGCGTTTAAGTAATCGTGTGCACTTAATTTCCCCGGAAGATAATTACCTGAAATCTTATGGGGTTCTCCTGCTGCATCCTGCGCGAAATCGATGTCATGGACCACAAGGTCAAAGAGCGCACCTCCCGAGGAGCCAAATACCTGCTGTTTCTCTTTCCACTCACCCCATACAGGAATGCCTGAGAACCGTGAAAGAGACAGGAATTTAAGCCTGCCGTATTTTCCATTCCTGATCCATTCCCGTAGCATCCGGTAGGAAGGCATAAAGCGGACCACATGGGCGACCATCAGCACAACCCCCTTTTTTTCAGCCAGGGCGATCAATTCATCCCCTTCTTCCGGGTCCAGACAAAACGGCTTTTCTACCAGCACATGCAACCCATGGCTGAGGGCCTCTTTCACCATCGCATAATGCAGCCCGGTGTGCACGCATACATGCACCGCATCGGGGTGTTCCACCCTGATGCACTCCTCCAGGGTGGTGTAGGTGCGAATTTTTTTGATGGAGTCACTGCCGGTTTCTCCCGTTGACAAATTTCCTTCTGTGGTTTTCAATCCTTTTTCGACTGCCTCAGGGTTTTTATCCACAATGGCAACCAATTCCAGACTGGAATTCCGGAGAATATGGCTGACATGGGTTTTCCCCATAAATCCAAAACCAACAACTGCAACTTTTTTCATATTCTTTGGGTTATCTTAACCAACGGTCAAGGTTTTCTGATACAAATTCATCGTCGTTCAAATGGGGGTAGGCCTTGTATACGCGGTCTATTTCCTCTTTTTGTCCCGGTGAAAGGGTTTCCTCTTCATTCAGTGTCCATATTCCTTCAAGCAGACCCTGGCGGCGAAGCACTTCATGGATGCCGGCAATACAGCCTGTAAAGTTGTTGGCCGCATCAAAAAAGGCCGAATTGCAATCGGTAACCTGCACCCCGTGTGCCAGCAATATGCTGGTATTTTCAGTTGCTGAGGGAGCATGTATTTCATCAAGCAGTTCAACTGCTTTTTTTGTCCACACGGCCCAATGTCCCAGTAATCCACCACAAATATGTTTTGTTACCGTTTTTCCTTTTTCATCGGACAGGTTGTAAGCGGTCAACAAATCGGCTACAATATTATCATCGTTCCCGGTATAAAGGGCAATGTCACCTGCTCTTCCTGATTCAATAAGTCCGCGAACCACATCCAGTGTCTGGTAGCGGTTAAAGGGCGCTATTTTTACGGCAACGACATTTTCGATCAAGGCAAATTCGCGCCAGAAATTCACGTCCAACTTTCGCCCGCCAACGGCCGGTTGCAGGTAAAACCCGACAACCGGGATGATCCCGGCCACCGCCCGGCAATGGTCAAGCAATGCTTTATTCGATTCTTCCTTCAAAGCTGCAAGACTTAACAAAACCGCATCATAACCAAGGGCAGCTGCCAGTTTTGCTTCAGAAACTGCCTGGCTGGTTAGCCCGATCACTCCGGAAATCAACAGGATTGGTTTTTTGCTCCGGGCAACAAAACGTTCCTGTTCCTCTTTTGCAATCTCCAGAATTGGCCTGAACAAACCAAACTCCGGTAAACGAATTTCGAACTGGGTGGTATGTACCGCAACCGCCACCCCTCCCGCTCCGGCATCCATGTAATAACGCATCAACGCACGCTGCCTGCGCTCATCAAGTTGTCTGCTTTTATTTAATGCCAGCGGTAGTGCCGGTATTACAAGGCCTTTCTGTAAAGTCTCCGGAACATCTTTGGCTAATTTGGTATAGTTCATAGGGTAAAATTAAAAACTACTGTTAACGGCCCCCTCCTTTTGAAGGATTATGAGAGGCTACCTTAAATCCGTTCTCTTCAAGCAGATTGCCAACTAACTTTGCAGCCTCGCTTTCATTTCCGGGAGGATTTACAGTATCCAGGGCAATGAGTTTGTTCTTCCCACGATAATTCTTCAAATATTTTCTGATCATCTCTTTTACAGGTTTGTTGCATGAGTACCAGCCCTTTCCGGTAAATTTCCTGAAACCGGGTGTATGGCCTTGTTAATTGTTTGTCGATGAAGTGGGTTACGCCCGCATCTTTTCTGCCAGGCCATTTATCCGCCGGGATTATTTGTTCGGCAAGTGCATCCATCAACGATGCTTCTGTTTCGGTAAAAAAGTGACGGTAAGAGTCTGCCGGGCGTGTACTACATCCCGGCAATAACAGAATACTGCCCGAAGCAAGGGTTGCCATGCGGATGAAATGGCGTCGCGGTAAAGCGTGCTTTTGCATAACCATGGATTATCGTTTTTCTTTTTATAATCAATAAATCTCAACATTGGAGATCACCGGGCATGCCCGCGAATCTTCAATGTTGATGCGTATTTTTTGAGTTTTTACCGGTTGTTCCAACCTGACAATCCGCTTGTGGCCAATAGTGGTAGCCTGTGCAACCTGCTGCCAGGAATTGTCTTTCCAGGCGTCGATGCTGAAGTTGCGTACCCGCTGTCCCAAACGGATATATTCCTGCAATGTGACATACTTTACAAGTTGCGATTTTCCGAAATCAAGTTCAATACTCCCCTGTAACACACCATCATCAGTTGCCCAGTAGGTTTCCTTATTGTCGTCAACCAGGTTGGAAGCAGCAAACCGGCCGGACGTTCCCCGATATGTATCGGCTTTTGCTTTACATTCCAACGCAAGGTTGGTTGTAAAAGCTTTATCAATCAGTATTTTCCATCCCTGAAGCGATGCCACATCGTTTTCATGTAAAAGCCCGCGCCGGTCGGGGGGGATGTTGAGGATCAGATTGGCGCCCCGGCCCACCGAATTCAGGTAAATATCGAAAAGTTGCTCGGGTGTTTTTACCAGCGAATCTTCTTTCGGATGATAGAACCATCCCGGGCGGATAGATACATCCACTTCGGCAGGGATCCATTTTTCCCCATTTTCATAGCCGTGGTTCAGGTAAAGGTTCAAGGCTTTCCCGATGGTCCCGTTGTAAATGGAGTCGTTGTTGATCATGCACCAGTTGGGATCGCCAACATACCCTTTCTCGTTTCCGCACCAGCGAATATCGGGACCGAAATCGCTGAAGAAAACAATATCGGGTTCCATACCCCTGACAAGGTCAATCGTTGTTGGCCAATCGTAGTATTCAGGTATTTTTATACTCCGCTTTTCTCTTGCTCCTCCGTAAAAACCATCGCCACCATTGGCCAGGTCGAACCACATCTCGAAGACCGGCCCGTATGTTGTAAAAAGCTCTTTCAGCTGGTTCCGGTAATATTCAATATAGGAAGGGCTCCCGTAATCAGAGCGGTTGCGGTCCCAGGGCGACAGGTAAATGCCGAATTTCAAACCCTGTTTTTTACATGATTGACTTACCGCTTTTACTACATCCCCTTTCCCGTCCAGCCACCGGCTGTTTTTCACAGAATGACCGGTATAAGCGCTGGGCCAAAGGCAAAAACCATCGTGGTGCTTGCAGGTCAGCATAATCCCTTTGAAGCCTGCATCTTTAATCGTTTGCGCCCACTGGTCGGTATTCATCTCCGAAGGGTTAAAAATATCAGGGTCTTCGTCGCCGTATCCCCATTCCTTGTCGGTAAACGTGTTGGTTGTAAAATGGATAAACGCGTACTGTTCAAGGTCGTGCCAGGCCAACTGGCGCTCTGTGGGTACGGGTAACAGAGAAGCAGGAGGTGTGACTGTTTTTATACAGGAAACAGCCAATAAAACAAATCCCAAAAAGGATAATAAAAAAAGGTTTGATTTCATTTTTAATATAGGTTTATGTAAATTATTCCCAATATAGCCGGTTCTGTAAAACGTAATTGAACATTTCCTGATACAGTCCTAATTGGATGTCTAAAATATCGTTGTGTGTAACTGAAAACTATCATACTCCTGTCGAGTAGTTTCCAAAATTGATGGCTTCATAGACATACAACTCTGCGGTTTTCCATCCGTCCCATCCAAGACCTGCCTTGTCACGGGAGCAGCGGCCCAGGAATTCTTCCCTGTCCCATCCGTACCGCCCGGCCACCTGGGGAAGAAAAGTTCCCGACGACCATCCCTTTTTGATGTAAATGCCATGTTTTCCGGGAATAACTTCACTGGCAGAATAAACCCGTCGTAGAGGGGTGAGGACCGAAATTTCGATTGTCAGGCTCTCCAATTCCTCCGGCTCAACGGGATTAAAACGGGTATCGGCAGTGGCTGAAACAGCGGACCGGGAAACCACATGCGCCAGCGGTTCCCCGGTGGTGAAACTCCCGATGCATCCCCGCAACTTTCCGGCGATGTATATGCTGACAAAAGCTCCTGCATGTGCCGCCAGATTTCCGGAAAGGGGCTCCTCGTCCACCTGCTGACATTTGCCTGCCACAACCGTTTCCCTTACTGTCCGGTCGGCAATGGCCAGCAATGCTTTTTTTTCCTGAGGGGAAAGGAAAAACTGCGTTCCGGAGTTCCGGTAAAAGGTTACGGCACTGTAGCCGACAACCCTTTTCTGGTCGCCGTAATGCGGTTCATCTCCCGAATTGAGATAATCGGTCCATTCCGTGTGAAACCCGTCTCCCCGGGTAAGATAAAGGAGAGTGAGCACTCCGGTCCACCCGCACAGGGATGTGGCCAGCCCGGGAATTCCTTTTGTCCGGTTTTCCTTCAGTGTCAGCAGCAGTTGTTCAGGTGAATTGGAGAGGATGGCTTCGGTGGTCGCCCTGTCGGTGGAAACGGCATCGTCATAACAGGGATAATGAGAAAGGTCGGAACTGACCACGAAAAGATTTTCGGGGATAAACCATGGCCGGAGGATTCCGGCAATTTTTTCGCAATCTTCAGCCCGGTTGATTCCCAGAATGAGGGGAACCAGTTGAAAGCGCTCCTCCAGCTTAACCTGCAGAAAGGGAAGCTGTACTTCGAGGCTGTGTTCCGCCAGGTGTGCGTCCTCCCGGCACTGAAAAAGGGGACTGCTTTCTTTCAGTAACCTGCAGGTCTCCTGATCCACAGAAACAATTCCCAGGGGCGTTTCGTAATCACCGGCTGTCCATACCGAAACTCCGGGAAAATGCATCTGGTGGCTCGAAGCAATGATGAATACCCGTTTGTAGCTGTTTTTCCCGGGGATCTGGTTAAAGGCGGAAGCCGCAACCCTGCCACTGAAAAGATAGCCTGCATGGGGTGCGATGAGCGCCTGCGGGGACTCACCGGGATGTTGCGGTGGTTTAGCCTCCCGGAAATGCCGTGTAACCTCTTCCCGCAGCATCTTCCGGGTACCCGGATAAAACTTACCGGCCACCGCCGCCGGACGGTTGGGTCGTGAGGAGTGATCCGGGCTATTTTTTTGAGTTTCCATATGCGCTTTTACGGGAAAAATGGTTCCTGGTTGGATGACACGTCCCCTGTTTTTGAGTACTCAGGGATTATACCCTGAGGAAAATCTTTTTCCGGTACATGAAATAAAGCAGAAGCCACTCCAGAAGGATAACCCCTGTGAAAATGATTACTTTTCCTGCATCCACGGAAAGGTTAACCAGCCATCCGAAAAAGGAGAGTGATACGGTATCCATCGGGATAATCCTGTAAAAGAGATAGATGAATATTGAATTCATGCCGATCACCTTGAAAAAGAAGGACCACCTGTTAAACTGCCATACATCAATAATCAGGTAAAAAAGGGCGATCAGCAAAAAGCTGATCCCTCCGGCCAGGAGGTTGTAGGTGGTCGTCCAGATCACTTTAATAACCGGATATACCGGAGCAATTACCAGGGCAGCGATGATCAGGACAATACCGGTGACGGCCAGAATGGCTGTCTTCCGGTATTCCGAAAATTTCTTCTGCTGAAGGATATGTCCGGCTACAGTTCCCATCAGGGTTATTCCTATCGCGGAGACGATGCATAGGATTCCGAGGGCATCAAAAACGCCGTCTCCGGGAATCATTTTTCCTTCCGCATTATAGGCCACTCTTCCGGGCAGGAAATTCCGGTCGATATAACCGTTGATGCACCCTTCGGGGGTCAGCACCCCTGCTCCGATTCCGGGAACGGGCACAAAAAGCTGGAGAATGGCGATGAGGGCCAGAATGGCTGCAAGCCAGAATAGCCGGGTCCTGAATGACCGGGAATACAAAACAATGACGGATGCGAAAAACCAGGCAATCCCGATTTGTCCGAGTACGCTGGCGTAGCGGGGGTTTTCAAAACCGTCACGGAACACACCGTTGTATAAAATACCCAGCAGGATCAGGATCACCATCCGTTTGAAACCCTTGAGGACAATTGACCGGGGAGGCAATTCCTGTTTAGCCCGTTGGGAAAGCGGAATGGCTACTCCGGAAATGAACATGAAAAGAGGAAAGATCAGGTCGTAAAAGTGAAACCCTATCCAGGGTACGTGCGTCATGTGAAGGGCTACGCTGTCGAGCCACCGGGCACCGGATAATCCGGCAAGGGCTGTCACCAGGGATGCTCCCCCGACAATCCAGAACATGTCGAAGCCGCGCAGCACATCCAGTGATTGCAATCGTTTGGTATCCGGCATTCCTGCCGGTTTTTCCTGTTTTTTCATATTCGGTTCCGCTTTTGCTGACCAAATATAACGATTATCAGCGATCGTCCGGCTTATGGTTTGCCTGCTTTGTTGAAATTTAGCCAGATTACCGGATGTCTGACGGGTAAATTGCGGATTACTTCAGGATGTTTCGGACAGGCAGGCAGACTAAGGTAGGTTTTTATATAATCCCTGTTGTTCAGGGAAAGGCCGGCAAACAAAAGGCAGGATTGACGCACAGGCCATTCTTCCCAGATGTAAATGTCTTTGGCAAACGGCCAGGAGGCCTTGTTCGTGATGAAAGGATAAATGAATTCCATGCCCTTCGAAAGGGACTTGCCATCGGGGGTGGAAAAACTCCAGAGGTCATTGCCGGGAGATGAGAGAAAAAAGGCTGCATTGGCAAACGCATCCATGTTGAACAGGGAATATCCGTATGGTTTTGTGCGTTTAATCTCACGGGGGAAACTACCGTCGGCATCCATCTGGGCGGGTAAGAGCACATTTTTTAACCGGCCGGTGCACAGTTCCGTCACGGAATCGTTTCCGGTTAATGCAGCAAATGCAGCAGCGGTAGCCACCCAGCAGGTTCCGTGGTTATTTTCCGCGTTCATCTCTTTGATGCCATATTCGTGGGTGGTCATCCAGGTCAGAAATTCGCGGAACCAGTTGATGATCTGCGTCTGCTGGTCAGGGGCTATGGCGTCTTTTTCCGAAAGCCGCCTCACAGACTGGGCTACTTCGACCAGATGGTAGGCGTCGATAAGGCCAATGCTCCTGCCGGTGAACCTCCCTTTGATGGCCTGGGCATAAAGCAAGTGGGGATTCATCCGGGTCTCCGGGTTGACAAACCAGGCATTCAGATGATCTGCTGCTTTGTCCGCATAACGGCGATCACCGGTGAGCAACCATGCGGAGGTCAGTGTCGCTGAAATTTCGCTCAGCCTGACCATCGCATGGCGGTGGGCCGAAAAATTACCCGGATTGCTTTGGCCGTCCTTTTGAATATAAGGAGCCTCAGGATCAAGGGGATCGGGCCACCAGTAATCTCCTTCCGAATAAAAATCGTTTACCCCGCCTGCACTCCGCTCACACCGGACGGATGTTACGGTTTCCGGCGCCACGGTCAGAAATGAATCCGCTTTTTCAAGGGTTTGCCGACGCACATCCCTGACAATCATTTTCTCCGGGGGCGACCATGAATTCCCGGCACACCCAGCCATACAGGCGACCATCGCAAGGTAACCTGCCCACTTTTTCGATGCTATGGCCATCCTGATTCCATTTTGTTGTAAATACTCCGGCAATTGCCTGTGATTATTCCGCAGGTACTTTAAGCCTGTCGCCTGTTCCCTGGATCATTATCCTTTCCCATTCCCTGCCATAGCCCGGATGCTGGGGCCGTGCCGGAATATTTTTACCGTTGCCGTTCTCTTTCAGCTTGTGGCCTTCCGAAATTTTCAGGTTCCCGTCGGTATATTTCATGAAGAGGTAGTGGTAGAACTTTTTCCAGTCGGCCACCAGTTTATTTCCGGTAAAGACGGAATACCCCGTGATGTAATCGAAGGCGGCTGTCTGGTTGTTCCGGTAAAGGGCTTCCGCCTGTTTGTCGACCACTGCGGTTTCCGCCGTGAGGCGGTTTTCGTATTCTGCCTGGTATTCTTCGATTTCGGGATGGATCATGTTGTAGCGGGTATAAGCCCAGTTGTTGACCTGGCTGAAGGTCCAGAAAGCGGAGGTTTCCGACCAGCTGATCATGGATCCGTTACCCCAGGCATAGCTTTCGGGTATGTTTCTGATGCCGCAATACATGGGAGCGTACACACATCCATCGGCATCGTCGACGCCGAACCAAAAGATACCGCCAATGGGATCGGGAAGCCAGTTACGCGACTGAGCCACGAAGCTGTATCCTGTTTGCTGGGTGGCTACCGCCCTTTCGTTGAGGTACTTCACGCTGTCGACGGTGAATTCCATTGGCCGCCAGCGGTAGGGAAGGGCAAAGGGTCCGGCGCCGGGGTCATTCCGCATGTCGAGCGGTGTCTCTTCGTAATGGTCACGCATGCCTGATTTCACCTGGCTGAGGGTTACCGGAGCGTTGGGCTTTACCCAGAGCGGCAGACGGTTGGAAACAAAGCCGTTGGGATTGGGACTCCTGTCCACCATTGCCGGGTTACGGTCCAATTTTCCCATCACATAACGGGTATAATCGCCATTGTCGCGGATGGTTTTGCTGATCTTCCGGAAGAATGACCACACGCGGGCATCACAGTAGCGGGCGCCGCCAAAATTCACGGGGTTGTAGACATCCGAGAAGCTGAAAGCGGCCTCGCTGCCTTTGTAGAATCCCTGTTTCCCGGCAAAGGAGATGACATCGGGGGAGTGGTATACCGTCTGCCGGATGTCGTTCCAGTTGTTCCCTTTCTGAAGGGGAAAGGTGGTGATGCGGGCCTGGTTGGCGTGGCCGCTCACCATCCCGTCGGGAACAAGCAGGGCCACCCATACGGCTCCTTTTTCATATTTTCCCTTGCCGATGATCTCCATGATCCAGGCTTCGTTTTTGTCGGAGATGGAAAACGACTCTCCCCCGGAGGCATAACCGTATTCTTCCACCAGTTCCGTGATTACTTTCATCAGTTCGCGCGCTGTTTTTGCACGCTGCAGGCCTATTTTCATGAGGGAGCCGTAGTCAAGGATCGCCCCGGGCTGTGATTGCAGGGAATCGAGACCCCCGAAAGTGGTCTCCCCGATGGCCACCTGGTGTTCATTCATAAACTGAATCACCGAAAAGGTGTGTGCCACTTCGGGAATGGTTCCAAGGAGCCGGCCGTTTTCGTAATGGTAGACCTCGCAGGTTGCACCCGGTGAATGATCTGCTGCCGGATAAAAGGCCATGGCACCATAACGGGTATGCGAATCGGCTGCATAGGTGATCATCACCGAACCGTCGCTGCTGGCTCCCCGTGTGACAATCAGGTTGGTGCAGGCCCGGGTCCGGGGTATCGCCGGCAACAGGGCTATTGCCAGAAAAAGGAGAATTGCGCGTTTGTTCATCGGTTTCATTTTAAAAAAGTTCACTTATCCATAGATCCTGCTGTGCTTCTGGCAGAGTTCGATGAATTTTTTTACCCTTTGCGGCGACACGTCGTTCTGAATGATGTGGGCAGGGGAAACCATGTAACCGCCGCCTTTACCCAGGATATTGATTTTTTCCATGATGTCCTTCTCCAGGGCTTCATCACTGCCGTTTGGCAGAAGGTCCTGCTGGTCGATGGCTCCCCAGAAAGCAAATTTCTGACCGAAATTGCGCTTCATCTCTTCCGGGGAATGACCCGGTACTCCCGGCTGTACCGGATTGAAAACTTCAAATCCCATGTCGTGGATGTCATCAAGCAATTCACTGACGGCTCCGTCACAATGCAGAATGGGGATGATGTTGGGTTTGGCAGCCTTGAAACGGTCGTTCATCCGTTTGTAAATCGGTTTTAACTGTTCCCTGAACGTTTCCGGCGGCAAAAGCAGGCTGGTCTGGGTCCCGAAATCGTCACCGTACCAGATGGCATCCACTCCCCTTTCAATAAGCTGAAGTCCGACCTGGGTCTGGAATTCGGCACATGCCTCGAAAAGTGGAATTACATATTCCGATTCCATCATCATATCGATAAGCAGTTTTTCCATTCCCACCAGCTGATGCCCCAGGGAGAATACAGTCACTTCGATATCGCCGATAACCAGGTAGTCGTCGTGGTATTTCCGGATGAGCGCCTCTGCATCGCGGTACCTTCCGGGAGCAAAGGGATCGGGGAATTTGAAATTGTCGATATCCTGTTTTGTTTCCGCATAGGCGAGCGGGTAATCGACCACCTCCACATAGATGTCACCCTGGCGCATTTTCATGCCGTATTCATTCAGCCAGCATCCCTTTTCATCTTTGATGATACGGTACTGGTCCGATACCGAGGCCCCCGTTACCACCACGTCGCTGCCCATCGCCACCCTCAGCTCATTGGCGCTGATCCGGTAGGTCACATCTTCGTATAAATTCTCGGTGTAATTGACGGGAATCCCCATCTCCTTTCCGAAATGATCGGCCAGCTGGCGGCAAAGTTCAAACTGGAGGGGTACTCTGTCGGGAAGCCCCGGCATTTGCTTCAGTGCTTTTAAGACGCGTTCTCTTGGTTTCATGTGGTTGATATTTTAGAGGTTAGATTTCCGGAATATTTTTTACCGCCCTTTTTTTGTTGGGACGGTTGCTCATCTCAAACTGCAGTTCCCCTCCGCCAGAAATATCGCGGTGGGAGATGAAACTGGTATCCACGGCTTTTCCATTCAGCGATACCGATTTGACGTAGATATTCTTGTCCGAGAGGTTTTGGGCGCGTACGGTCAGTTTTTTCCCTCCCGGCAGGGTAAGGATACCCTCTCTGACGGATGGGGAACCAATGGCATACATGCCTGATCCCGGAGCTACCGGGTAAAATCCCAGGGATGAAAAAATGTACCAGGCCGACATCTGGCCGCAGTCGTCGTTCCCGCACAATCCGTCGGGTTTGTTGAGGTACATGGTATTCACGATCTGGTGGATCCGCTCCTGGGTCTTCCACGGTTTCCCGGCCCAGTTGTACATGTAGGCCACATGGTGGCTGGGTTCGTTGCCATGCACGTAACACCCGATCAGACCTTCACGCGTGATATCTTCGGTTTCCGCGAAATATTCATCGGGAAGATAGAGGGTGAAGAGCGAGTCGAGGTGTTCACTGAAACGGTTGTTGCCCCCCATCTTCCGGATCAGGGCAGGAATGGCATGGGGGACATAAAGCGAATAGTTCCACGAATTTCCTTCGATGAACCCCTCGTTGGCTGTATGCAACGCGTCGAACGGGACTTTCCAGGTGCCGTCGCTGTTTTTGGCACGCACAAAACCACTTTTTTCATCGAAGAGAAGCTCCCAGTTTTGGGCCCTCTTGTCAAACTTTGCGGCAATCTCCTTTTCTCCGAGCGATCCGGCCAGCCGGGCAATGGCCCAGTCGTCGTATGCGTATTCCAGCGTCATTGAGGAACCGTTCACATTTTTATCGAAAGGAACATACCCATATTCCATGTAGTCGGCCAGGTTGCCATAATTTTTATAGGTGGCTGTGGAGATGCAGGCTTCCAGAGCCCGGTGCGGATCAAATCCCCTGATGCCGTTGACCCAGGCATCCACAATCACGGGTACGGCGTGATAGCCGATCATGCACCAGTTTTCATTGCCGAAATGACTCCATACCGGCAACATCCCGTGCACGCTCTGGTCGTAATGTGCAAGCATCGAATTTACCATATCCGAGGTACGCTCAGGCTGAACCAGGGTGAAGAGAGGGTGTAAGGCCCTGTAGGTATCCCAGAGGGAGAAAACCGTGTAATTCACAAATCCTTCAGCCTGGTGGATGTTGTGGTCGAGGCCCCGGTAACGGCCATCCACATCCATGTATTCCACCGGATTGATAAAGGTATGGTAGAGAGAGGTGTAAAAAGTGACTTTCTTCTCTTCCGGCGCATCAATCGTGATTCTCTGAAGTTCCTTCTCCCATCGCTCATTTGCTTCGGCTTTCACCCTGTCGAAATCGAAATGGGGGAGTTCGGCACGCAGATTTTTCAACGCACCTTCCGTACTTACTGCCGAAAGGGCGAATTTGATTTTAACTTCTTCCCCTTTCCGGGTGGAGAAATCGAAATGGGCTTTCAGATTTTTCCCGGCCATTTCCGGAAAATTGTGCTGTTCGTCAAATTTCCGCCAGAAACCTTTGTAGACCACCTCCTCATCGTTTCTGCAGCCGTAATTTTCAATGGGTTTTGAGAAAACCATGGCGAAATAGAGGTAATTGGTGCGTGCCCAGCCCCGCGTAATCCGGTAGCCGGTAACCAGGGTGTCGTTTTCAACCCGTATATACGACCAGAGCACTTTACCATCGTAGTTGTAAATTCCATGGTTCAGGTCGAGGATAATATGGCTGTCGTTGCTTTCCGGAAAGGTATACCGGTGAAAACCAACCCGGCTGGTGGTGGTCATTTCCGCGTCAATTCCGTAATCGTCAAGCCTGACGCGGTAGTATCCGGGTTCTGCTTTTTCCGTATCGTGGCTGAACCGTGAGCGGTACCCGCTTTCCGGATGAGCGGCAGTTCCCGGATTAAGCTGCAGTTTCCCCACAGTAGGCATGACCAGGAAATCGCCCAGGTCGGAATGGCCCGTCCCGGAAAAGTGGGTGTGACTGAAACCGGCAATGGTTTTGTCGTTGTATTGGTATCCGGCACAGTAGCGGTATACCGTACCGGTATATTTTCCATCCACGGCATAAGGAATGGTGTCGGTATCGGGACTAAGCTGAACCATTCCGAACGGCACGCAGGCTCCCGGAAATACATGTCCCATCTCTTTGGTGCCAATCATCGGATCGACATACCTGGTTAATCCTTCTGTCTCCTTTTGGGCCTGGGTGACCCATGCTGCCAGGCACAATCCCGCCGTGATCAGTTTGTTTTTCATATTCATCGTGTATTTCCTTTTTTGATTTATTGTTTCATTATTTAATCCAACGCTCCGCTGTTCATCTTTTTGACAGGCTTGTCGGGTAGGTTTTCCCCCATTTTACCCTTCACTTTTAACCGGATCACTGAAGCCACGGAATCGGGAGCTGTGGCAGGAAGGGTGATTTTCAACCCTCCTGTTCCGGGGGTGGTTTTGAGTTTTTTTCCGTTTTTGAGCAAGGTTGCGGACCTGATTTTATGGTGGAGTCCGGGAACGGCCAATTCCTGTCCCTCCGGCCAGTCGAATACCGAAAGGTAGAGCAGGGTGTGTTCTCCGGAGTTTTTGCGGGTGCATTCACCCCAAGGCAGTGGATCGAGCGGACTGGCCTCCGTTCCGTAAATGGCTTCCCCGTTCACTTTCATCCATTTTCCGATTTCTTCCAGCCTTTGTATGCTCTCTTCCGGAAAGGTTCCATCTGCTTTGGGGCCAATGTTCAAAAGGTAATTGCCCCCGCGTGATGCAATTTTGATCAGGTTCCGGATCAGGCTTTGGGATGATTTCCAGTTTTTATCGAATGATTTATATCCCCAGGAGTTATTCATGGTCATACAGGTCTCCCAGTTCTGACCGGCAACGGCATCCCGGTCGGGGATCGACTGTTCGGGCGTTTTGGTATCGCCCGGAAAATCGGCATGTAAACGGTTGTTGGAGATGATCGCCGGTTGCAATTTCAGCAATTCCTGCAGTTTTGCCGCCCCCGCCGCGCTCTTCATCTGGGCATCGTAATCCCACCATAAAACCGATACCTCCCCGTAATGGGTCAACAATTCCCTCACCTGTGGAACTGCCACCCGGTCGATGTATTCATCAAAAGTGGAAGTCATCTGTACCGGATCCCAGTGACCGTCGTGTTCCAGGGTATACTGGTCGATTTTTGTTGAATCGGGGTTGGGCCACCCCTCACGCATCAGTCTCCGGGCTGCCGAACCGCCCGGATTGGTCCAGTCGACCGCCTGGGAATAGTAAAAACCCAGTTTGATACCCTGTTTATGGCAGGCATCAGCCAGGGGTTTCAGCAAATCCATTCCATAGGGAGTGGCATCCACCACATTCCAATCACTGGCTTCCGTCTCGAACAAGGCGAACCCGTCGTGATGCTTGGCTCCGACGATCAGGTATTTCATGCCCGCCTCTTTGGCCATTTTTACCCATGCTTCCGGATCATATTTACCGGGGTTGAACTCTTTTGCCTTTTCACGGTATTCCGCAACCGGAATCTTGCACCGGTTCAATATCCAGGCCGCATCACCCTTTGCCTGTTGATGTCCGTTGTAAACTCCTCCATACAGGGAATATACCCCCCAATGGATAAACATCCCAAATTTCGCTTCCTTCCACCAGGCCAGACGATCCTGATTCACAGGAGGCTGTTGGGCCAGCAGGGAAACAGATCCCCAGGCAGCCAGTAAAACCAGTATGACTATTTTCTTCTTCATGGGTTTTCTTTAAAGGGTATAATATTCCGTTAATTATCTTACCGGCTGAGGGGGTCACTCCCTGCCAACTGCATCAATGTTTTCTTCAGCGCTGCCGTCATGGCTTCCTGGTACCGCTTTACATCATGTACATGCAGGATGAAACGATCTTTTGAATCCGGATCCGGCGCCCAGTCAGCATATCCTTCGTCATCACAGGTAACTTTCACCGGCAAAAATGAGAAGAGCGGATTTTCTGCCGGAATTCCGGGTACAACTTCCCCTTCCGGGGTAACTGTTTGTCCGGCCGCATGGAGAAAACCTGCCGTACACCACATATGGCGGATGGTCTTGCTGTGTGCCTCCACGAGACTGGTTTCAACCGCTCCGTGGAGGTACGAAAACCATTCATGGCTTTTCTTCTGTTCCAGCATGAACAGGAAGAAGTTACGCACCTTTTCTGAAAGGCCGGGTAAGATCTCTCCCTGCACAAAACGGTAATAGGAACCATATTCTCCCACCTCGCCGATGTTGGTCCGTGTGGTACAGGGCAGCCAGTACACGGGACAGGGAGCATCAAAAATGGCGGCAAAGGCAAGTGGATTCAGCTTTACATTGTATTCCAGCTTTTTATCGGTCACGGAATTTGCTGAACCGGCATTCAGATAAATGGCCTTGCATTTTTTTCTGAAAAGATCAGGTTCTCGTTTGAGCGCTACGGCGATGTGGGTGGCTGCTCCGGTAATATGAATAACCACGGGTTCGTCTACCTCACTCAAAATCTGAATTACCCGGTTGATACCCTGAAGCTCCAACGGAGAGGCATTGGCCTGAATGTCGTTCCGGCTTTTCATCGGGTAGGGGCTTCCCACCACGGCAGGGACGGCCAGTCCGGTGATATAATTCATCTGGGCAACTCCCATCACGTCGGGATCGCCAAGCTCCGGTTTTGAAGGATAGTCGAGCAGGATGGAGACCAGGTTGATCTTTCCCGTTGCCGCCAGTGCATACTGGGTGGCGAGGTCCCAGTGATCGTCAGGATCGCAATGGACATGGTACAGGTCGGTGGCGTGAATCACACGGGGAATCCCCCCTGATTTTTTGCCGCCGGATCTCTTCTGCCGGGCATAACTCCCCGAAGGAAAAACGCAGGCCAGAGAGGCCATAAAACCTACCTTTAAAAATTCACCTCTGTTAAGTACGGTCATCCCTTTTCAGCTTTGGTCGATATTTTACAAGGTAATCAAAGAATTGATTTAATCGGTGACCAGGTTTACCTCTTTCACGTTTTTCGTGAGGGCCCGGTCAAGGGTATAGGTAATGGCGGAGGGCGCTTTCCCGGTATAAATTCCGTTCATAAACGTGCAATCGTGGATGGGTGATTCAACCAATATCAGTGATTTGCCGTCGCCGGTCAGGTTGGTGGCATAAATATGATGGATCTTTCCGGGAATGGAAACACTTCCGTACCCTTTTCCTCCCACACACAGGGTGTAGGGACTGCCTCCGTAGGGTGCCGGTGTGTCAGGCCTCGCCGCGGTGACGACTCCGTTGATATACACGTGATGAATGCTTGCACTGTCGCTTGCCCGTATGGCAACTCCCGCATAATTCGTCTGACAGTTGGTGATAAAAACCTGTTCCGTGTCGTCATCGCTGTTTTTCCACCGGGTGGAAGTGACCTGGTAGGAATTGACATCTCCGTTGGAGTGGTAACCAGGAGGCACGTCGAGGCTGGAAAGTGCGATCAGGTCATCCCCATTGAGGCCGGTGATGTCGTGGATCCTGATGTATTTGCAACCGTGCCGGAGATTGATGCCATCCTTGTTGTACACTTTTACCGGCTTCCCGTCCACCTTAATGGTTTCGGGATTGTTGAACCGGATGGACGTGAGCGAAGCGTGACGTGTCCGTTCAAGACTTATGGCCCAGGCATGAGAGTTGACGATGGACACATTGCTCAGTGTAAAACTGTCGACAAGGGCAATCTGGATCATATTGTTCCGCCAGTCGCCCTTCTGTTTCTCGCCGGTCTTTCCGGCGTCACTGCCGTAACTGACTCTTCCCTGTCCCGGATCTTTCACCAGTGTCCTGTATGCGTCGCCTGTCGCCCGCGGATTGTCAGCTCCTTTCAGCACCACATTGCCGATGCCGGTCAGACTGATGTTTTTAATCCTTGACGGGTCTGTGATTCCGATTCCAGTATTGGCGCTCCGGAACATGTTGTCGCGGCATCGGTCAGAAAGCTGTATCGTGCAGTTATCCAGGATTACTGTGATATTTCCCGGCAGAAGGATTGCCCTGTCGATTTTCCAGAGGTAAGTGCCATTGGAATTGGCTGCAGGTATCCTGACCCTGCCGGAAGTTTGTGCCGCTTTGTCAATGGCTGCCTGAATCCGGTCAATGTCATTGCCCGGAAACTGGTTTGGAGTAATCTCCCCCGATACCGGTTTCCTATTCCCTTCCCGGAGCTCATTCCGGAAACCGGCAGCCTTGCCCTTCTCCCTGGTTTCTGTTTTTCCTTCCCGAACCGGAAGGAAAGAACCCAGTGTGACAGCTGTTATGATCAGAAGTGTTCTCATAGTCAATGTTATACCGCGTCAATTGTCAGAATGCGCAGTTCCGGACTTTCAGTCAGCGATGTCAGGGTTTGACGGCTATTTTTTTGCCGGTTTTGCTGACGCAGTTCTTCGCCGTGATGTTCCGGTTGTTCCCCGAAAGAACGACCTCTTTTCCGGAAGTGTCAAAAAAGAGGCTGTTGAGCTCTACCGCTTCACTTTCCCTGATTTCGATACCCACGGTAGCCGGTGCTGCATTACCCTGAATGGTCACGTTTTGGATTTGAACCCCCTTGCAGTTCAACAGGTTCAATACATGGTTCGCCGGATCGCGCAGGTTGATGCCGCTGAGTGTGATGTTTTCGCAACGGGTCATCCTGATCAGGCCGGGAGCCGCTTCTTCCGCTGTTCTGCTGAGATGCCCCTTGGCTTTCTGCTCCAGGATGCTTTGAAGTACGGCCTTACCTCCCCCTTCAATCACCCCTTTCCCGGTAATGCCGGAATTGATGACCGAATCGGCCACAATAAGAGTGTTATGGCCATCCAGGCCGCGATAGTCATAAATCGTGGATACACCGGCCAGAATGGCTCCTTCTTCCAGTTGAACGGTGACATTTGACCGGAGCTGGATCGTTCCTGTCAGGTATCTTCCTACGTAAAACACCAACCGGCCACCCCCGTTTTCGCTGATAAAGTCGATGGCTTTCTGGATGGAACGGGTGTTCAGGGTACTTCCGTCCGATTTAACCCCGAACAGGGAAGCTTTGTAATCTGCAGCGTGCAGGTTCATTGCGGCCAGTAATAATACCGGGATAAGTATGTTCCGGATTGTTTTAATCTTCATCATGATACAGTTTTTCGTTTCTTGTTCTCAATCTTTTGATACTCCTTCTGTCTTGTATAGGAAAATCTGTGCTTTTCCTTCGCTCTCCGGCTCGTGGTATACCATTCCTTTAAAGGAACCCCTTTTGACATCATCGAAGACGATGGCCGGCCGGTAATCTTTTTCCAGTGCTGTAAGGGTGACGTTTTTAAAGGTGATACCTTCTGCATGGCGGACATAAAATCCCCATGCCGGCAGCTCCTTAAATTGTGAGAATTCCGGATAGGCAGCCGGCATCTCGGGAATGCTGTCGAGTTCGGCAGGAGTCAGTCCCCGTTTGGCATAATAGGGATTGCCGGCTCCCGGGTACACAATTTCAATATTCTCGAGCGTCACATCCTGAATTTTGTATTCCGGCAGTCCGATGATGCTGGCAGGAGAGATGTTTCTGGGCAGATCTTCCACCGGTCCTTCATAGTTGTACCCTGCATCCGGTTTGGTAAAGGGAACTTCCGCGTAGACATTCCGGATGATGACATTTTTCATGGAGGGCTTTTTACCCTGGCTCCAGCGGTCGCCGATGCGCAGGTAGATCACATTGCCGGTGTTGATGGAGCGTACCCCGTCAACCACGATGTTGTCGATAAGGCCGCCGTCGACTGCGGCAAAGGTGATGGCCGACCGGAAGGTATCGAAAATGGTCAGATTCGTTACCTTGAAATTGCGGAATCCGCCGCGCGACACGGTGCCGAATTTCAGCCCGTTGGCGCTTGAACGTCCCACGCAGTTGTCAACCACCACATTCTGGCAGATCGAGTTGACATCGTGCGATTTAAAGCAGATCACGTCGTCGGCCGCATCAAAGTATGAATTTTTAATCACCACCCCGTCGCAATCCACAATGTCGATCCCGTCGTTGTTCCAGTAAGATTTGCTGTCGACATAGATTCCGTCGACATATACATTTTTACACTGGTCGTAGGTCTGATTCCAGCTGGCCGGATCACGGAGGGTGATCCCGGTGATGGTCACATTGTTGCATTCGCGGAAATAGACATTCTGCGGGCGGTTGGTTTCATTGGGGCGGTCGAGTTTCAGGGGATCGGTGTATATCCCTCGGTGAATGTAGTTCACCATGTTGTTGGCGGTGATAAATCCCTTGCCGTTGATCGTTCCTTTCCCGGTGATCCCGATATTTTCCTGCCGGTATGCAAAAATCATCGACATCCACCCGATGTTCTTGTCCTTGATGTAATCAAACGGATTGGTTGATCCGAGCAGGGTAGCTCCGTAATCAAGGTGAAGGGTCACATTCGATTTGACATAGATACTTCCGGTCACATAATTTCCGGCTTCAAATACCAGCCTTCCCCCTCCGTTTTCACTGACGAAATCGATCGCCTTCTGGATCGATGCGGTATTGATGGTTTTTCCGTCGGCTTTCACTCCAAAACCGGAAACCTTGAAATCCTTCGCGGCCAGATGGAGGGTGAGGATGACCAGGAACAGGATGATTGAAAATTTTTTTGCCATATCTGGTAATTTATTTTTGCGCATGAAACTGAAATTTACTTTTTGAGTTGCTGAACTCCTGAGGTGCGGTAGGTGTGAAGTTGTTTTTTGCGGGTTGCTCCGGGTTCAAGATATTGGACATTCCGGAAAGAAGCACCCGTCACCTCGTGAAGGACGACGGCCGGGCGGTATTCCTTGCCAAGGGCCGTGAGCGTCACATTTTCAAAGGTGATGTTCCGGGCATGACGCACGTAAAATCCCCATGCCGGCAGTTCTTTAAACTGGGAGAATTCAGGATAGGCAGCTTCCATTTCCGGAATCGAATCGAGGTCGGCAGGTTTGATGCCTCTGTATGCATAATGGGGATTGCTGTTACCCGGATAAACAATTCTGATATTGCGAAGCGTCACGTTGGTGATGTCCTGGCCTGGGAGCCCGACGATGCTGGCAGGAGAAATGTTGCGGGGAAGATCTTCGACCGGACCTTCATATTCATATCCCGCATCGGGTTTTCCGGCGGGAATTTCACAGTAGAGGTTCTGAATGGTGATGTTGTTCATGGAACCAGCCCTTCCTTTGTTCCAGCGGGCGCCGATGCGAAGGTAAATGGCATTGCCGGTATTGTAGGCTTCGAGCGAGTCGACCAGGATATCTTCAATTACGCCTCCGTCGGGAGTGGCAATCGTAATGGCCGACCGGAAAGTATCGTATACCTTGTTGTTGATGATCCGGATGTTCTTGTATCCTCCCGAAGTTACCGTTCCGAATTTGATCCCATTGGCGCTCGACCGGGCCACACAGTTGCGAACTGTAATATTTTCGCACATTTTGGCGGGATCGTGCGATTTGAAGCAGATGGCATCGTCGGAGGCATCGATGAAGGAATTGGTGATCCACACATCCTTGCAGTCCACGATGTCGAGGCCGTCGTTGTTCCAGAAAGCCTTGCTCTCTACGGTGATGCCGTCGATCTTCAGGTTCTGGCACTGGTCGTAGGTCTGTACCCATTCGGCTGCATTCCGGATTACGATTCCCTTTATTTCCACATTGTTGCACTCCCTGAAATAAATGCCTTTGGGACGTCGCTGGGCCGGCCGGTCATATTTCAGGGCGTCTTCCAGCAGTCCTTTGTGGACCTGGTCAAGGAGGGAATAGGCAACCTCCCGTCCCTGACCGTCGATCACCCCTTTCCCGGTGATCCCGATGTTCTGCGCGTTGGCGGCATAGACCAGGGCGCAGTTGGGAACGGAGATGTTGTAATCGTAAATATTGGGTGATCCGACCAGGATGGCGCCTTCTTCCAGCCTGATGGTCACATTGGATTTCAGGTTGATGGTGCCGGTCAGATAACGGCCCACATAAAACACCAGCGTTCCGCCTCCGGTTCCATGGATATAATCAATAGCCTGCTGAATGGATGTCGTATTCAGGGTAGTGCCATTCGATTTAATGCCAAACATCGAAGCCCGGTATTCTTTTGCAGAAAGCTGCACGACCAGGAAAAAGGTCCCTATCAAAAGCGTGAATTTTGTTTTGTTCATGGTCTATTTTTTTGACAATTACTAATTTTCAACTTCAGGCCTTTGCCTGGTAAAGGGTCACCGGTCCGATCAGACCCATCGACTGTATGGGCTGGTCTTTGGTACCGCGAACCGTAAACTTCTGGGCGGTAGGATTGTCGGTAAGGGTTTTCATGTAATTTCCCATGGTGGTGGTCACCCTGATTTCAATTTCGTTCGACCCTTCGTGCATCAGTTCCCTGATTTTGTAAATGCGGTTTCCGTACCATTTCACTCCGCATGACTTTCCATTGACTAAAACTTCCGATACTCCCCAAACTTTTCCCAGGTTGAGGTATTCGGGCAGCATTTCACCGGCTGTGGTTTTGATCTTGTACACTGCAGTGCCTGTAAAACTGACGTATTCCGTTTCTTTCAGATCCTGGAGTTTGTCCATGTCGATTTTTTTGACCCATTTTTCCCTGCTGTGCTGCAATTCGACCTCCCAGCCGCTTTGCAGGCTTCTTTTCAGGGACCCTGTGACCGGCAACGGTTCCCATTCCGGTCCGTTCTTAACCTTGTTGAAGAGGAGGATCATTGATTCTGCGGGACCCAGATCCAGGTCAAAACTGTTGTTTTTCAGGGTTATCCTGCTGCATTCCCCGTTTTCGGGATTGAAAACCCAGCCATAGCGGCCGCGGGTTATCCCGTTGTCAAAGGTCACTTTGGAATGGTGTTCGTTGTGCATGTGGGAGTTGGAAAAGAAGATGATTTCACTTCCGTCATCCGCCTGGTAGCGGTTCTGCATTATCCAGAGACCGGGATTGTCGATCTCCAGATAGCGGGGAAGTTTATATTTTGTCATGACGATCCGGTACCACTCCAGGTAACTGTATTCCTCCGGTTTCTCAAGGAGGACAAACCGGTCGGGGAACGCTTTTAGTTTTTCGACAAGGGAGTTGACTTCCCTGTCATTTTCCTCATACCGGTCATATCCGGGCGATTTTTCGGGGTATTTCCCGATACAGAAAATTCTACCCCCGGTGCTGACGAAATCGAGGAGTTTTGTGAGGGTGCCGGCGGAGATGCTGGTCACCTCCGGAAGAAAGAGGGTTCCGAATTCGCGGGGACCATAACAGATTTTCCCTTTTTTGATGGTGGCATCCCTGAGAATGATTTCGGTCACATAGTCGGAAGCCCCGCCGTTTTTGCAGATCGACTCCCAGATGATTGAGGTGAAAGGAACATTGAGTTTTTCGGGGAAGGGATCGGTCTGGACCCCCATTTCCCCCCAGAGGTCGTAAGTAGCGGGCAAAATGGCCATGTCGGCGTACATGTCCGCATTTTGGAGCAGGGCGGATATGCGGGCTTTGTAATCGTTCAGGTATTTGAAGTAGGGCCACCAGTTGTTGTTTTCGTTGTAGTAGGAACCATACTGGACCCATCCGGGGAATGGTGCATCCGGCGGGGAGTAGTTAAATCCATGCCAGATGGTATGGGTGATTCCCGACATGAGACTCTGGTCCGACCCGATTTTCAGCTGTTCCAGGGTGGCATTGAAAACCTGGTAGGTATTGGTCATCTCCTCGCAGCTCACGATCCTGTTTCCTGACAGGTGGGCGGCGGAAGATACAAATTTGTTGATCATGGTATAGCCGCGGCCCCTGCGGTAATCCTCATCGGGCATCTCTTCGCCTACGCGGTGCTTGAGCCAGTTGGTGGTCCAGGATTCTCCCTCCGGGATGTCGTAGCCGAGGCTGGTCTCCAGCGGGAAGAAGCCGCGGCCGTAGGCCTGTGCCCTTGATTTGACCTTTAAGTCGCGGCACCATTGGAGATAAGTTTGGGTAAAGCGTTCGTACAACAATTCCGCTTTGGTGAATTCGAAGTCAAAGCGGACACGTTTGATCGCTTCACTGAATTCAGGACCTTTGGCGGCTCCGTAGTTTTCATCCACAACAGCGCCGAGGCGGCCTACCTTGAACATGATAAAGGGGAGCCACGGCATGATGTCGTAATGACGCCTTTTCCGGAATTCTTCCGCAAAATCTTCGGTCCAGTTGCATCCTTCCAGCTCCATGGAATCGGTGAAGAGCGCCCGGAGATGGTTGGAGAGGGGGCCTGTTTTTTTCTGGATGGTATCCGACATGTGGTCGAGATACTTCCTGACAGCGGTTTTATCCATGTGGTTGAGGATGGGGCCTGCCGCTCCGGGGGCTCCGTTGATCACGCTGGCAAAGGAGTTGACCTTCACAAGCGTGTAGAGTACGTGGGGGCCTTCGGGAATGTCGAACCGCATCACCTCCTCCTTCGCTATTCCGGTGAGGTCGGTTGCCTGGTCGAGGCCGTTCATCGGGTCGGGGACCAGTTTCACGGAGAGGATTTCGAAGGAACGGCCGGGGTAGGGAGTGGTCACTCCGGGGTCTACAGTTTTATAAATGTTGAAGCGCGAAGTTTCGTATACCATGGGCCCTTCCAGTTTTTCGGCACTGATGATGGCCACCTGTGCCCTTTCGTCGTAGGCCAGGGTTTCAGCACCGAAGGGCCAGCCGGATCCTACAATCAGGTCGCAGGTCAGATCCAGTTTACGGGCTTCTTTAAAAGTGAGCTGCAGGAGATCTATCCATTCGTCACTGAGCCAGGTGAGTGATTTTTTGCCCAGATCGTCCCCCGTTGAAGGAAAGGAGATGGGATTGATTTCAACTCCGCCGATCCCGGCCTCTTTTAACAGGTGCATTTCCCGGATAAGCTCACCGGCTTCAATTTTGTCGCCATTCCACCACCATCGCACAAAAGGGCGGTAACGGGATTCGGGATTTCTGAACAGGTTCATGAGGTCAATCCGCTCTTTCAGTTCACCGGGTGCCCCAATAGCCTGACCGGTTAAGGGATTTAACCCGATCATTCCTCCTCCTGTCAACAGGAGACTTCCTTTGATAAAATCGCGTCGCTGCATAATTTGTAAATGGGTTGAAAATAATAATCTTTCTTTATCGGTCCTGCGACCTGGCATAATTTAAAAAAAAGGGCAGGGCATCGTGCCCCGCCCTTTTCGTGTTGCATTAAACAACTTATCAGTTTTGTACGCAAAGCGGATTGTAGAGCATTTCCGATTCCGGAATTTGAAGGGTCATGGCTGGTACACTCAGTTTCCCCTTGTCCACATGGTTTGCGGAGGAGGTCCTGTCAACCGGAATTCCCCAACGTTTGTTGTTGAAAAATTCGCGGCCGCCTTCACCCCAGAGTTCGATGCGGGTTTGAAGCTGCACCATCTGAAGGGCCGACATCCCGTTCATGCTGGTGTAAGTATCGCAGGTCAGCGGAGTGGCTCCTGCTTTGGTACGTGCTTTCAGCAGGATGTTCAGGGTTGTCTTGGCATCGGCATCTTTCCCTGATTGGGCCTGTGCTTCGGCTTTCATCAGCAGCACTTCCGAGGTACGCATGTAGTAACAGGTTACCGTTCCTACATTTTTCTTGTCGTTGGTGCCGATCCCATGGGTTGCTGCAAACTTCAGGTTGGTATATGCCGGGATAAACCTGACCGTGCCTTTCGTGGGATAGGTGTAATCCCCAAGGTCATTTGCCAAAAAACAGTTCTTGCGGTAGTCGTTGGCGTTTATTTTTTCGTAAAGCCTGTTGTCGATACGGGCGAAACCTTCTCCCTCACCGCCGTTTCCTTCCGCAAAGGGATTCATCCAGCTGTTGTGGGCAGTCAGGGCTTCACCGACAGGCCATCCGAGGATCACTTCCGGATTCACATTGTTGTACAAGAATCCGTTGGTTTCCGGGCGGATTTCCGGAACATTGGTGGAACTGACATTTTTGGTACCCCCATAGACATTTTCACCCATCAGGTTGGGATATTTGGCCAGGATGGCATCGCATGAAGAAATGGCAGTGGCCCAGTCGCCGGTGATCAGGGCAACCCTTGCCAGAAGGAAATGGGCTACACCGAGGTCAATGTCATTCAATACGGGAGTGAATCCTTTTTCTGCCTGGGTAAAGAGTGCTACCGCATCCTGAAGGTCTTTCTTGATGAAGTTGTAGGTTTCGACCGCAGTGGCCCTGGGTTTGTTGGGCTGGGTCGGTGAATAGAAATCATAGAGCATGATTCCCAGTTTGTCCTTTCCTCCCTGGAGGTAAGCATCCTGGTAGTTTTCCATCAGGTAATTGTAGGCATTGGCGCGCGCCACGAGGCCTCTGGCCTTGTATTCCTTCAGGTGTTTGCTGTTACCTACGGTCGCATCATCGAGGTAGTTAAGCATTTTGTTGGCGGTGGTGATGATCGACCACGATGATTGCCAGTAAACCCAGTTTTTATCCACGGCCGTGGAGGTGAAATCGCGGAGGTAGTACTCATCGGATCCGAAAATAGCCAGGTTCCTGGCCCCGAAAATGATGTCGTTTCCTTCCAGGTTGCGCATGGCATCCATACCCTGAATGGAACGGTAACGGCCATCGGCTGTTCCTGCACCGCTGATGCCGCTGGTGTTGAACAAATTGGGCATGTTGTTGGCCATGCTTTCCAGAATCAGCTTGATTTTTACCGTATCACCCGAAGCCAGCATCTCCTTGATCTGCTCGTCAATGATATTATTAGGGGGTGTTATCTCCAGTTCATCGGAACATGAGACGAAGATCATGACCGAAAGGAGCAATAATCCGAATATTTTCTTTTTCATAATAATTGATTTTATGTGTTAATTAAAAATCAAGGTTTACACCGAACGAGATGGTCCGCATGGAAGGGAAGGCATAGGCACCCACGTCAAAACCTCCGACCAGCGACATGCGCGGGTCAATTCCGGAATGGGTGGTAAGCATATATACATTGTCGGCAGAGACATAAAAACGCAGGTTGCTGACTTTGTATTTCTGGAGCATCGTTTCAGGAAGGTTGTATCCCAGTGTGAGGTTCTTGATGTTCATGTAGGAGGCGTTGAAAAGTGCCATGTCGGTGTAGAGCCAGCTCCCGAAAGTAGAGCCGTCGCCGTAGGTGTTGTTGTACATCACCATCGGGAATTTCGCATTCTTGTTTTCCGGGGTCCAGGTATTGCCGATCAGCTCGGCGGAGAGGGTACCTCCGACATTTTCGCTGCGGTACATCCCGTTGCCGTATTCCGTACTGTAGAATTTTCCGCCAAGCTGGTAAGCCAGCATTCCGGTGAAATCGAAATTCTTGTACCTGAATGTGGTGTTGAAACCACCAATCCAGTCGGGGATTGCGCTGCCTACCTCATACCGTGAAGCGATGGAATAATTGGTAGTTTTGGCATCCTTTCCGACCGGAACTTCTTTAAACAGATTGTTGGTATGGTCGGCTTCCGTTACCTTATGGTAGAATAGGGGGAGTCCGGTATTGTCATCAACCCCTGCATATTTGAAGACATAGAGATTGTAATAGTCTTTGTCAATCCCTCTGAGATAGGTCACACCGCTGGAGGTGCCGGAACCAGCAATCGACCAGGCGTCAGCAGTGGCAGTCCAGTTTCCGTCAAGTGCCGCTGATCCCACTCCGGGAGGCACCTCTTTTAAAACGGTGTTGAAATGAGTACCGTTAAGAGCCACTGTCCAAAACACATCTTTTGTTTTGATAATGTCCACGTTCAGTTCCACTTCAACACCCCGGTTCTGGATTTTGGCCGAGTTTTTCTGCAGACTGGCCTGTCCGAGTGAAAGGGCGATGGGCTGATCCCAGATGGCATTCACGTTGAGTTTGTTGTAAAAATCAATGGTACCATACACCCGTTTGAAGAGGCTGAAATCGAGACCGGCATCAAAGGTGTGCGTATTTTCCCAGGTCAGTGCGTCGTTCGGATATCCCCCCTGCGAAAGGGTAAAGCTGGCTGGAATACCGTTCCCGGCCGTGGTTTGGGCATATTTTGCCCCGTAACCCCAGGTCAGATAGCCGGAGTAGTTGCCGATTCCGTTCTGGTTTCCGATCACCCCGTAGCTGGCGCGCAGCTTCAGATTGTCGAGCCAGTTTTCGGTGCCTTCCATAAAGCTTTCTCCGGTGATTCTCCAGCCGCCACCCAGCGACCAGAAAGTACCCCAACGGGCTTCTTTGGTTTTGAATTTGGAGGAGCCATCGTGGCGGAGGGAAGCTTCGGCATAGTACCTGTCGTCAAAAACATAACTGGCACGGCCGAGGTAACTCTCCATGGCATTTTTATTTTCACCGCCACCGGGACCTGAAAAAGTTCCTCCGGTGTATCGTCCCACAAAGTTGGCGAAAGCCACAAATCCGGGAATCAGCTCATAGGCTGAATTGTAGTTCAGGTTCTCAAAGAAATAGCTGTTGAATTCATGACCGGCCAGCGCATTGACCTTGTGTTTCCCGAATTCGTGGCCGTAGTTCAGCAGCTGTTGGGTATTCAGGATGGTCACATTCTGGTAAATCTTTCCGAAAGCGCCTGTTCCGGCAGCCTGCCCGGTTTTGCTGTTCCAGTAACGGGTACGGGTTTCATGGTATTTTTCCAGACCGAGATTGGATGTAAAGGTCAAATCCTTCATCAACTTGATTTCGGCATACGACCGGGTTACAATGTCACTTGACCTTCTCAGATCCTGGTCTGTATCCAGCATATACAGGAGATTCGTGGAGGAAAGGGCCGTCGTAACCAATCCCAGTGGAGAATAGGTATCGCCGGCATTGACATGTACTTTCTTTTCTCCGTTTTCATAGATATAATTGCCGTCTTTGTCGTGGGCATAAAGCTGCGTAAGCTGGTTGTGCCCGTTGATGTACCGGAATGGGTTGGCCGTGGCAGAGCCCGGGTTACGGCCGTAACGGGTGGCAGGTGACTGGGTTTCGCGCCATGAATAGGCCACATTGGTACCTACCTTAAACCAGTCGTAAAGCTGGGCGTTCACATTGGCACGGCCGCTGTAACGACCGAACTGTGAACCCCGGATGTAGGAAGGATCTTCCAGATAACCCAGTGAAAAGAAATAGTCTACTTTTTCGGTACCCCCACGCGCTGAAAGGTTGTACTCCTGACGGAAACGGTTTTCCAGCACATACTTGTCGTAATAGTCGTTATACAGCAATTCGGCAGCCGGATTAAGCTGTCCATCGGGATTGACCAGGTAGGCACCCGACATGGTCGCACTTGCGGTAGCTCCTGTTCCCGTTGGGGTGTATACAGCTCCGGGAACCTTGTACAACATCCAGTTGCCTAAAGCGTTGCGGGTAAAAGCGCCGGTGGCTGATCCCGTATAATTGAAGAGGTGGGCACTCGCGAAAGTGGCTGCCTCCTCATGCGTCATATTCGGATTTTTCAGGTTGGTGGTGTAATTGCTGGATTTTCCAGATCCATCCACTCCGTAGCGGACTGAGTTGTAAATCGCCAACCAGGCATGTTCATAAATGTCTTCCGGTTTGTTGATCTTATCGTATTGATAAGGTCCCACCTGGTTGATACCCCAGCGGCCTTCAAACGATATTTTCGCATCTCCGCTTGAACCTTTTTTGGTGGTGATCAATACCACGCCGTTGGCGCCGCGCGAACCATAAAGGGCAGTCGAGGCTGCATCCTTCAGCACGGTAACCGTTTCAATGTCCTTGGCATTGATGGTCGACAGCGGATTGTCGTGCTGTGCCGGAACCCCGTCAATAACCACCAGCGCATTGGAGTTGTTCTGGTTGGCCGTACCGATACCACGCAACCGGATACCCATGTCCAAACCAGGCTGCCCGTCCACTGCTGCCACCTGCAAACCCGGAACGGCTCCTTCCAGGGCACGGGTGATGGTGGAATTGGCCTGTTTGGCAAGCAGATTGCCGTCGACTGTGGTGATTGAACCGGTAAGGTCTTTCTTCCTGGCGGTACCATAGGCCACTACAACCACCTCATCGATCTCCGAAATGTCTTCTTTCAGGACCACATTGATGACCCGCTGGCTGCCAACCGGCACTTCCTGGGTGACAAAGCCTACAAAAGAGTAAACCATCACCGCATTGCTTCCTCCGGGAACATTCTGCAACACATACGAACCGTTTGAGTCGGTCAGTGTTCCCATCATCGTGCCTTTTACAACAACATTGACACCCGGAAGCCCGACTCCCGTGTCATCTGAAACTTTCCCGGAAATAGAAACCTGGGAAAATCCCTGAAATGCCATTGTAAGACATAACAGAACAGATAAAATTACTTTTTGCCTCATAATACTTAAATCTTATAAGTTAGTAATGCATAAAAAAATATGTTAATAAAATTGGATGCCCTAAACCCGGTAAAACGGATTTTCTTAGTCATAATTTGTTGGTTTGATTGTTCTGTAATTACTGCATTTAACAATTGTTAACAAAGTTAGACCGCGTTTCCGTTTCGGGATGTGAAGAAATGATATTCTGATGTTGAATTTTGGCAAAAAATGGCGGTAAAGATTATCTTTGTAGTAAGAATATGTTGAAAAGCATAATTTTTAAATCAATTGACACATTTATGGTAGTGAAATCCCTTACTCCTGACAAATACCCCGACTCGATCATCAATTATCTTCCCGTAAAAGATGCCGACCTGCAACTCGAGATGTACATCAAGGGAGTGGGATTTCATTCGATCAAACCCAATTCCAATTATCCTGCCGAGGGGCACCCCTCCAGGTTTCACTTTAATCCGGAAATGGGAAGGGTTCTCGATGTTTTTGCCCTGGTCTACATCAAACGGGGAGAAGGGACCTTTAAGTCACACCGGTTTCCGGCGCCCCGGAAAATCAGGGAGGGCGATGTTTTTTTCCTTTTCCCCAAAGAGTGGCACAGTTATCAACCCGACAAGGAAACAGGATGGGATGAGTTTTGGGTCACCTTCGACGGCAAATATTTTAACCGGTTTATCAATTCCATCGCAGATCCTGAAGCACCTTTTTTGCACGTCGGGATTAATGAACACGTTGTAGAGCTTTTTCATGAGATGATTTACTATGCCCGGGAGCAGGAGTTGTGTTCCCAGCATATCCTGACAGGTATTTTATTGCATATTCTCGGATTGATGAATGCTACCTTACGGCTGAAATGCCGCAACAGCAAGGAATATGAGCAAATTCAAAAGGGTTGCATCCTGATCCGGGAAAACATTTACCGCCGTTTTACCCTGGAAGAGATTGCCCGTGACCTGAATATGAGCTATTCGAGCTTCAGGAAGATGTTCAAGCAGTTTACCGGCATTTCACCGCTTCAGTATGTGCTGAACCTCAAGATTGAAAAAGCGAAAGAGATGCTGATCAATACGGCCGATCCGGTGAAAGAAATTGCTTTCGCCCTTAATTTCGATTCAGCCGGCTATTTTTCCTTTGCATTCAGAAAAAAAACAGGAATGAATCCCCAACGCTACCGCGAATCGGTTCCGCAGGTCAATCCTTTTCCTCCGGCCGGACTTAAGGGGACCTGAAACGATCGGGGAGAGTTGCCGGCTGCCGCGAAAAGCCTTTGTGTGGGATGAGTCAGGAACCATACTCCGGGTGGGCCATTTTACAGATTTCGGGATGCCGGAAGCAGGGGATGAGGTGGTCGTTTACCATTCCGGTGGCCTGCATGTGGGCGTAGACCACCGTCGATCCCACAAACTTGAATCCCCTCTTTTTCAGGTCCTCCAGCTCAGTCCCGCCTGAAACCCTCCGAGCACCAGGAATTCGAATAACTTCCGGTCATCGTGCAGGGGAACGCCCCACTCTTCATCGTGGTATTTTTGCATCAGCGGGTCATTTCCCGGCCATTCGCAACGCTTTTCCATAGTTTTTAAGGGGTTTACGGTTTTTCGACCACCACTTCGGCGCCGTTGTAGGCCACTGTAACCGGGGGAGTGGCCGAAAGGTCGAAGGCCACCGGTTTTTCGGGGGTCACCCATACGATGTGGAAAGTCCGGGTTTCGGGCATTCCGTCCCATGCTCCCTGGATGGCCCCGATGGTCAGCCTGCCGGCTTCCTCATCCCAGGTAAGGGGAATCGTGCTGAATTCTCCCTTTTCATAGTCGTAGTTGACGCCTTCGTCCTCGTAAAGGGTGAATCCGGCGTCCTTGCCGGTATAGACATAAAGGGTGAGATCGCCGGCAGGTTTTTCGGCGGTGTAGCTGATTTCGGGGCCGAAGGGGAGGATGGAACCCTCACGCACGTACAGGGGCATCATTTTGTAGGGGGCGTCGACGGTGCGGCGTACTCCGCCGGTCAGGTATTTTCCGGTGTAGAGGTCATACCATCCCGAAGCCGCGGGGAAGTAAACTTCCCGACTGCGGGCCTTGTATTCATAGACCGGGGCTACCATCAGCGAGGGGCCGAACATGTACTGGTCGCCGGTGTGGTTCACCGTCTTGTCGCCGTTGAAGTCCATCACCAGCGGACGCATGATGGTGTAGTCGTGGTGCCAGGTCATGCCCGCCAGGGTATAAACATATGGCATCAGCCGGTAGCGGAATTTGTTGTACCATACCATGGTCTTGTAGGCGGGATGGTTCTCCGGGGCGATGTGGTAGATCTCGCGGAAAGGAAACTGACCGTGGCTTCTATAGAGGGGACAGAAGGCCCCGAACTGGTGCCAGCGGGCATTCAGCTCACGCCATTCTTCGAGGTCTTCAGAGCCTTCCTGTGCCCGGGTGTATCGGTTTTCGACGCAGAAGCCGCCGATGTCCATGGTCCAGTAAGGAATTCCGGAGATGGCGAAATTGAGGCCTGCGGAGATCTGGGCTTTCATATCTTCCCAGCGGGTGCCGATGTCGCCACTCCAGGTGGTGGTGGAATAGCGCTGCAATCCGGGGAATCCCGAACGGGTAAGCAGGAAGACCCTGCGGCCGGGGTCGGCTTCCCGCTGTCCTTCATAGATGGCTTCGGCATTCATCAACGCGTAGGCGTTGAAGAATTTCGTGGAAGGCCCCAGGGCGGTGGGGGTCATCAGCGCCTTGCGGTATTCAATGCTGGCATTCGAGAGGATGTCGGGTTCTGAGGCATCCATCCACCAGGCGTCGAAGCCCTTGGGATAGAGGTTCTCCTTCATCTGGTTCCAGAAGAGCTTGCGGGCGTCGGCATTGTAGGCGTCGTAGAAGGAGCCGATGTATCCGCGGCCTACCCAGTCACGGATACTGTCCTGCGTGGCCTGGCGGAACATCCATCCTTTTTCGTCGAAAGACTTGTAGTGGTCGGTGGTGTAATAAAATTTCGGCCATACCGAAATCATGATCCGGGCGTTGAGGCGGTGCACGCTGTCGACCATGGCCGTGGCGTCGGGGAAACGGGCGGCGTCGAACTGGTGGGATCCCCAGGAATCCTCGGGCCAGTAAAACCAGTCGAGCACGATGTTGTCGAGGGGGATGTTGCGCCGGCGGTATTCGTTGATGGCTTCCAGCAGCTCGTCGCTGGTTTTGTAGCGTTCACGGCTCTGCCAGTAGCCCATGGCCCACCGGGGCATGATCTGCGCCTTGCCGGTGAGGGTGCGGTAGCCGCTGACCACCTCGTCGCTGTTGTTGCCCCTGATGAAATAATAGTCGATCTGGTCGCCCATTTCCGACCAGAGGGAGAGGGCGTTCTGCTCTTCCGCGGGACGGGGGCTCAGCACTTTCAGCCCGATATAGGAGACCCCGCCGTCGGGTTGCCACTCCACCTTCACGGGGTAACGCCTGCCGGCTTCCATCTCTTTTTTGAATTTGTAACTGTTGGGATTCCAGGCCGTCCGCCACCGCTCGGGAACCACCAGCTCCCCGTCGAGCCACACCTTGGTATAGCCGGCATAATAGAGTTTGAAGTGGAAAAGGCCGCTTTCGGCGGGTTCCATCTCCCCCTCCCACACGATCGTGGAATTGTTGAAGCCGAAGCCTTCGGGGAAATTCTTCACCGTCTCCAGGTTTTCGTAGTCTATGGCTTTCTCTGTCCTGGCCACGAAAATGTTCCCGGGTTCGGAATTGGTGAGGTAAGAGGCCGTCAGTCCGCCCTCTGCTCCCTTGGCATTGTAGAGTTTGAAAATAGAGAGGCCGGCATATTCCCGCGGGTCGCCAAATCGCGAAAGCGAGTAGTTGTCCCAGAGGATGCCATAATTCCGGTCAGAAACCACCACGGGCAGCGACACCTTGGTATTGTACTGGAAGAGCTCTTCGTTTCGCCCTTTGTAGTTGAATTCGTCACTCTGGTGCTGTCCCAGTCCGAAGAAAGCCTCATCTTCGGGCGATTCCCACACCTGCTGCATGGTGAATCCGCTGGTGCCTTCCACCTCGATGGGAGTGAAACGGCGGCCTCCTTCCCGTTCCTGCAACAGCAGGTTGCCATTTTCATCGGTAAAGATGACCTGTCCGGTGGTCAGCGCCACCCTGGCCTTTACCCGCGCGGTGGCCACGGTCACATATCCTTCCTCTTCGAGGAGCGTAAACTGCGGCTTTTTCTTCTGGTCGATGACGACGAGGCTTTTGGCGTCAGAGAAGTTTTTCCCCGGAACGGCCGTCACCCGGATGGTCTGGTCGTTCACTACACTTATTTTCAGAAGGGTGGCAGGAGCTTCCGCCAACGATTTCAGGCGAATGACCGCCCCGGATTCTGTCTGTTCCCACACTTTCTTTGAACAGGAGGCCATCATCAGCAAAATGGCCGGCATTAAAAGCAGTTTTTTCATAAGTATACGAGTTCCCGGGTTAGAGTCAAACCTTAAAACTCCGGCAATGAACAGGTAATTCAGCCGGATGGCGCAAAGAACCGGAAAGATAATAATAATTTCAAAGTTTCATGCTTCCCTGCATCAGCAGGAAGGGCTCCTTGAGTCGGGGATCATCCAGGATGACCTTGAATCCTTTTACTTTTCCCTGCTGAAAACCGGTGAACAGAAATTCCCAGGTGTAATAACACATACATTTGCAATAGCAGTTCTCCTGTGGCACATTGCAGCGGTCGTCAATGGTAACGACAAGGGAGTCGTTCCTGATGGTGGCTGCTGTTGTAAACGGGGCACAACATACGTAGTTAATTCCGGTAAACATCACAAGTGTGTCTTTCCGCATGCTGAAGATCACGGTATCCTGTTCATCCGCCATGGCTCGCTTCATTCCACCGGAATTCAGGTTGTTGCATCCCCCGGGTATGGTGCCGGCTAACCTGAATTCAACGGAATCGTCAGTTTCATGATTGCAGCAGGTGAGACCCAGGAGGAGGAAAAACAATAATGTCCACTTAATGGTATCCATAGATTGCTGATTTGAAAGTCAATTCTTTAAACGGCAATTTAAACATTAAAGTTACTTTTCAGGGTCTGTACTGCTGTTAAAAAAAATTATGGTACATTTAAACGACTTTTTAAGACCATGAAAGGGATCATTGCCATACTGCCCTTCTTCTTACTGATGCGGTTTCCTGCGATTGGCCAGACTGACAGCCTTACTTTCCGCGGACAGCTTTCAGCCTGGGGCGCCGCGAATGCGGACAATGAATTGCCGGTCTGGCTGGGCGGAAGATATATCTCCCAGGCCAATTACGAGGTGAAGGCCGGCCGCAACCTCCTCGATGCCGAAGCCTCCCTGAACCTGGGCGGATCACTGGGTATGTCGCCTTTCGATACTTTCACTTCCGAAGGGAAACTCAAGCCTTACCGGGCCTGGGTCCGCTTCTCGGGGCGCCAGTTTGAAGCCCGTGTGGGCCTGCAAAAAATCAATTTCGGTTCGGCGACGATGCTACGGCCTCTGATGTGGTTTGACCAGCTCGACCCCCGCGATCCCCTGCAACTCACCGATGGCGTATGGGGCGTCCTGGGAAGGATCTACTTCCTGAACAACGCCAACATCTGGCTGTGGGGACTCTATGGCAACAAAGGTCCCAAAACCTGGGAATTGGGAAGCACAAGCCACCAAACCCCGGAATTCGGGGGACGGTTACAAATTCCGGCTTCTACAGGCGAAGCCGCCCTTTCCTACCATTTCCGGAAGGCAGACGTGGCTTTGCCCGGAATGGCGCTTCCGGGTGGGGACAAGATCCCGGAACACCGGTTTGGCGTGGATGGCAAATGGGATGTGGGCATCGGCCTCTGGGCAGAAGCCTCCTGGATCCATAAAACCCGGAGTGTGGCAGTGCCTCCCGACCAGCACTTCCTGACCCTGGGGGCCGACTATACCTTTCCCCTCGGAAACGGCATCAACGCCGTTGCAGAACATCTGATGACCGCCATTGGGGAAGAGCCTTTCCGCTTCAGCACCAAAACCTCCTTCTCCGCCCTTTCCCTGGGCTATCCACTGGGGTTGTCGACCCGTATCACTGCCATCGTCTACCGCCAGTGGCCCACCCGCAAACAATTCAACTTCGTCAACTTTCAGAAACAGTTTAAACATATACACCTTTACCTCATGGCTTTCATCAATCCCGACGATGCGGCGCTGCCCCAGCAAAGCGGCGACAACTCCCTCTTCCTCGGAAAAGGAGCCCAGGTGATGGTGGTGTACAACTATTAGAAGGTCAGAGTATTAGAATATTAGAGGATTAGAATATCAGAAGGTCAGAATATCAAAATCATGGGTTTATGGAAAATAATGTGCTGATCAGCATTGATGGGTTGGTGAAGCGGTTTCCGATGGGGCAGGGGGAGTTCACCGCCCTGCGGGAGATCTCGCTGAGTGTGCAGCGGGGGGAGTTCACCGGACTGGTGGGCCCCAGCGGTTCGGGCAAGACCACCCTGTTGAATATCGTGGGATCGCTCGATGTTCCCAGCGAAGGCTCCGTGGTCGTTGACGGCCGGTCGATCGGAAATCTTTCGGCCCGGGAGGCGGCGCAGCTCCGCAAGGAAAGGTTGGGATTCATCTTCCAGAGCTACAACTTGCTGGCGGTTCACACGGTCTTCGAAAATGTGGAATTTCCGCTGTTGCTGCTGAAGATCCCTTCCGCGGAAAGGCGGAAAATGGTGATGGACGCCCTCGAATGGGTGGGGCTGACCCCCAAGGAGAAGTCGAAGCCCCCGCAGCTCTCAGGAGGCGAATGTCAGCGGGTGGCCATCGCCCGCGCCATGGTGAAAAAACCCTCCCTGGTGCTCGCCGATGAGCCCACGGCCAACCTCGATGCCGCCAACTCGCACCATATCCTCCGGACCATGGAGAGGCTGAACCGCGAACTGGGAACCACCTTCCTCTTCGCCACCCACGACGACAAGGTGATCAGCTACCTCCGGCGCAAAATTTATCTGCTCGACGGCAGGGTCGACAAGGACGAGTTCATTTCCCAAAATTAAAAGCCCGGCCGTATGAAACTAGCGATAAAACTGGCCTGGCGCAACCTCATCGGTGCAGGACTGCGCACCTGGCTCAACGTGATCGTCCTTTCCTTTTCTTTTGTCATCATCATTTGGATGAAGGGGATTATTTCCGGCTGGGACATGCAGGCCAAAACCGACATGACCAACTGGGAGATCGGCGGCGGTCAGTTCTGGCATGACGCCTACGATCCGTTTGACCCGATGACCCTCGGCGATGCCCATGCCGCCGTTCCGGAAGCGTTCCGTACCAGCATTGAATCGGGCGAGGTCATGCCGGTGCTGATCGTCCAGGGAACCATTTATCCGGAAGGAAGGATGGTGCCTGTGGCCATCCGGGGAATTGACCCCGGGCAGACCATTCTGCAGCTGCCCACTCACCGCCTCGATACGGTGTCCGATGCCATTCCGGCGATCATCGGCACCCAGATGGCTCGTACCAGCCGGCTGAAAGCGGGCGACCGGATGATCCTTCGCTGGCGCGACACCCATGGCACCTTCGATGCCCGTGAAACCGAAATCGTAGAGATTTTCTCCAGCAACGTTCCAACAGCCGATGCCGGACAGATATACATCCCCCTTGAGCTGCTCCGCGAAATCACCCTTCTGGAGGGGGAGGCCACGCTCTTTACCTTCCGGAAAGAGGATGCTGTCCAGATTGCCCCGGCCGGATGGACGCTTAAAACCAAAAAAGAGTTGACCCGCCAGGTTGACGAACTGATCAAAACCAAGAGTGCAGGGCAGTCGGTGCTCTTCGGCATCCTTTTATTACTGGCCATGCTGGCGATCTTCGATACCCAGGTGCTTTCCATCTTCCGCAGACAGAAAGAGATCGGCACTTACATCGCCCTGGGCTATACCCGGAGGGAGGTGATGGGGTTGTTCACCGTGGAGGGGACCATGCATGCCGTGATGGCGGCCATGGCGGCCACAGCGTACGGGCTTCCCTTCCTGCTGTGGCAGGCCAAAGTGGGCTGGACCATGCCCATGGATACCAGCCAGTTCGGAATGGCCATCGCCCAAACGCTTTACCCGGTATACACGGTGGGGCTGGTGGTCTCCACCATCCTGATTGTGCTGGTGACCACGGCCATCGTCAGCTACTGGCCGTCACGACGCATTGCCAAAATGAATCCAACGGAAGCTTTAAGGGGGAGGTTGCAATGATCAGGTTTCTGATAAAAGGGCTGATCCGCGACAAAAGCCGCAGCCGGCTCCCCATTCTCGTGGTGACCATCGGCGTTATGCTCACCGTCTTTATGCATGCTTACATCATCGGGTTCATGGGGGACACCATTGAAATGAACGCCCGCTTCAACAACGGCCATGTCAAACTGATGACCCGCGCCTATGCTGAAAATATGGACCAGATTCCCAACGACCTGGCCCTCCTCGGCGTCGACAGCCTGATGGGGGAGCTCCGGAGGGAATATCCGGGAATCGACTGGAGTCCGCGAATCCGTTTCGGCGGACTTGTCGATTCCCCCGACGAAAACGGGGAGACCAAAGCCCAGGGAACCACCCTGGGCATGGGCATCGACCTGCTCACTCCCGGAAGTCCCGAAATCGCGAGACTCAACCTTGAAAAATCGCTGGTGCGCGGCCACATGCCGCAGCAAAGCGGGGAAGTCCTCCTCAGTGAGGTCTTCTCTCAAAAACTGAAGGTAAATCCCGGCGACCCAGTCACCCTGATCGGTTCCACCATGGAAGGGGGAATGGCCATGCATAATTTCACCGTGGCCGGCACCCTCTCTTTCGGCGTGGAAATCATGGACCGCGGAACCATCGTGGCCGACATCGGAGACGTGCAGACCGCTCTCCAGATGGATGACGGCGCCGGCGAAATCAACGGTTATTTCCAGAGCGGGTTTTATGACGACGAACTGGCGGGCGCTGTCTCTGCAGCATTCAACGATGCCCGGAAGGAAGATCCCGGTGAATTCGCCCCCATGCTTATGCCGCTCAGGGAACAGGGGGGAATGGGAACCTATGTCACCATGGTCGATACCTGGTCGGGGTATATCTCACTGGTTTTCATCATCGCCATGTCGCTGGTGCTCTGGAATGCCGGACTTCTGGGAGGGCTGAGACGTTACGGGGAAATAGGCGTCCGCCTGGCCATGGGGGAAGAGAAAAGGCATGTTTATGGCACCATGATCGTCGAGTCGGTCTTTATCGGGCTGGTGGGATCTTTCATCGGCACCGCCATCGGACTGGCCTTTGCGTGGTATCTCCAGGAATATGGCATCAGCCTGGGAGAGATGATGAAGGGTGCTTCGGTGATGTTTCCCGACAGTCTCAGGGCCCGAATCACCCCGCAGGACTTTTACCTGGGCTTTATTCCCGGATTGTTCTCTACGGTGCTGGGAACCGTTTTGTCGGGAGTGGGCATCTTCAGGCGGCAAACCGCCCGGCTGTTCAAGGAACTCGAAGCGTAAAAGGAATGGAATTTGTACATACACATAAAATTCTGAATATGAATCGTCTTGGTTTCTGTATTATACTCCTGCAGTTTGGTTTATTTTCATCTGCCCAAGCCCAGGATGCGGCGACGATCCTGGAAAAGGTCGACCGCAACATGTCGTCCGACAACCGGGTGATGGAATCGTCGATGACAGTCCACGGCAAGCGCAGCAGCCGCACCATCACCTCCCGCTCCTGGGGGGAGGGCACCAAAAAGGCTTTTACCGAATACCTCTCCCCGGCATCGGAAAAAGGCACCAAAATGCTGAAGCTGGAAGGCCAGCTCTGGATCTATTCCCCCTCCACCGACCGGGTGATCCAGATCTCGGGCCACATGCTCCGGCAACCGGTGATGGGCAGCGATCTTTCCTATGAAGATATGATGGACGACCGGAAACTTACCGAGGTGTATACGGCGAAAGTGACCGGCGAGGAGACCCTCGGGGACCGTAAAGCCTGGGTGATGGAGCTGATGGCCAAGGTGAGCGATGTCGCCTATTACCGTCAGAAGTTGTGGGTCGATCAGGAACGGTTTATTCCCCTGAAGCAGGATTTGTTTGCCCGGGGCGGACAGCTGCTGAAGCGGACCGAAATGAGCGAAGTCAAACAGGTGCAGGGCCGCTGGTTCCCCTATACCGTCCTTTACAAGGATATGCTTAAGCAGGGCAAAGGCACCGAATTCAGGGTGACCACCATCCGCTTCAATGAAAAAATCCCGGACTACATCTTTACCAAGGCGGCGCTGAAACAATAGGTTGGTAGCCATTTTATCAAACGAGCTACCGGGAAAATTCCCGTTTTACAAGTTCTGTTGGCTTAACAACAGATCTTTAATAATTGCGTTGATGGATCGTCCGGTCCTTTGCGCTTTTAAAGCCAACTTACCGTGTACTTCAGATGGGATCCGTATATTAAGTGATCCGCTATAGGGTTTTTGGGGTTTTACTCCCCTTTCTTTGCAGCTTTCGAGGTATAAGTCAACTCCTGACTCAAAATCAGCATTTAATTCTTCAACAGTTTTGCCTTCGTAAGTTATACTGTTTTTATTCATGCCGATTACTTTCCCGTACAGGCATTTATCTTCTTCACTATATTCTACAGTTCCTGAATAACCTTTATATTTTAACATTCCCATACTATATGTTATATAATTTGATTCGATTTTAGAAATTCAAATACCTGTTTCATTGCAAAACTTTTTACTGCACTTTCCGGGTGCGGTCTATGAGCTCCGAAAGAGAGTTCTTTTTCGTTGTTGACGAATTCAACCCGGGAGCCTGATGTTTTCCCTTTTTGACTGATCTCAAATCCACAAATTTTGAACAGGCGGATGAGTTCATCAAAGGTGAAATCTTTGGGTTGTCTTTTAAATCTCTCAATCAGCTTCTCCTTCGTTCCCATCTTTCGAAAATGTAAACAAATGTAACTATAAATAGTTGCAAGAACAAATATCTGAAAACAATTTTACAATTTTCACGATTCGGGCTGATAATTAAAAAACAGACAGCATCTTGCTTCTCTGCGGTTTATCTCACTCAGCGACGACCTGAAACTTCTTCCGGTCTTCCTTGCAGATCGATTTAATCAGCCGGCGGCCTGAGATGATGCCGGTGGGCAGTCCGCCGCCGGGTTCCACCCATTGTCCGCACAGGTAAAAATTCTGCAATCCGGGCAGCGTCTGCTTCATCGGTTTGATCATCGTGTTGGCATTGTGGGGGGTGATCAGCCACCCTTCAAAGCTCCCCTTCCAGTTGCCGGTATACCGTTCGAACGTGGTGGGGGTGGCCACATCGGTCATCTCAATCTGCCCGGAAATCCCGGGAAAGCGCTGCTCCAGGCAGGCGATGATCTTCTGCAGGGCTTCTTCCTTGGCGGCCAGGTAGGCGGGACGGTCGGCCGAGAGCTTCTTCCAGAAGTCGTAATCACTCTCCAGCATGACGGTCAGGGCGGTTTTCCCCGGAGGCGCCAGCGAAGGATCATGATGATACAGGTGCAC
>CAYYJE010000005.1:0-23759 GCA_964472165.1 uncultured Prolixibacteraceae bacterium
CCAAAGAGGAATCCGGCGGAATAACTGTCACCTGCACCGGTGGTGTCAATGGCATGGGCCTGTACCGGATCGATGGTCAGCAATTCATCTCCCCCGGCCACCAATGACCCGTTTTTCCCGGTCTTGACGATGGCAATGTCGCAAAGGGAGGCGATTCTTTTGACGGCTTCTTCCGGCTGAAGCCCTGTAAAGGCGTAAGCTTCCTCTTCGTTGGCAAAGACGATGTCGACATAATGGGTGATGAGATGTTCCAGAAAATCGCGGTTTTGTTCCACCACGTTGTAACTCGACAAATCGATAACCACTTCCAGCCCGGCTTCCTGTCCGGTGCGGAGTATCGATTCGATAAGGCGGTGGTCCTGGACCAGGTATCCTTCGACATAGAGGTAGCTGTAGGGGTTCATCATTCCGGCCGTAAATTCTTCGGGCAGAAGCTCTTCCGCGGCACCCAGGCAGGTAGCCATGGTGCGCTCCGAATCGGGGCTGACGAGTGCCATTACGCGTCCTGTTCCTGAATCGCTGAGGGAGAGGTGGGTGGTGATTCCCTTTCCGGTAAACTCTTTCGCGAAATTTTCGCCCAGTTCATCATCTCCGATCTTCCCCGCATAACCGCAACGGGCACCCAGTGAAGCCAGGGTGTGGATGGTGTTCGCTGCTGAGCCGCCCGTGGTTACGCTTTTCTGCCAGGCGTGGGTAGCCTGGTATATTTTCCAGGAGAGTTTAGCGTCGACAAGGGTCATGCTTCCGCGGCGAAGGCCGAACTGGTGAAGGGTTTCATCGCCGGGAAGGGCGACCATGATATCGACCAGCGCATTGCCAACGCCAAGGATTGCCGGAAAGAGGGAATGATTTTCCATGAAAGATGATTTTATTTTTTACAAAAATATTTTTTCTTTCTGAAAAACCTCTTATTTTTGCAGCGCTTTCAGGAAAAGCCCTGAATTGCAAATTCCCTAGTAGCTCAGTTGGTTAGAGCGGCGGACTGTTAATCCGTAGGTCGTAGGTTCAAGTCCTACCTGGGGAGCCAGACAGGACAAGAGGTCATTTTTGACCTCTTTTTTTATGTTAAACCCTTCGAAAACCTTGCTGGCATTGAACAAAACCTGAACAGGAGTAGTAAATTCACAGGTTGCAACTTTTTTAGAGAATTATTCTTACTTTATACATACTCTATATACCCATTAACCTAAAAGTTTCTAAATCAAGAACATAAATAGGTTGCATTTCCTAGTTGGTAATTATTGATTTTCAATAATCCTGGTATCACCATTTTATGGTATTTTCCGTAATGTCTGATGAAGATCAGCTTACTTAATTATATCTTTGCATATATGAACAGAAAAACAGAAAATATTACCCGGCTTATTAAACTCAACATTGCTGAAGTGGATCCTGAAGCTTTGGTTATACTTTATGGCTCCAGAGCCAGGGGAGATGCCCGGAAAGATTCTGATTGGGATATTCTGGTGTTAACAAAATATCCTGTAACTTGGCAGGTAGAGAAGAGATTCCGGGATCAACTGTATGATCTGGAGCTGGAAACCGAAGAGGTTCTGTCACTTTTTGTCTATTCTAAAGAAGAATGGGATACAAAACATCACATTACTCCATATTATCATAATGTTACCTCTCAGGGTGTTTTGCTATGACACGGGAAGAAAGGTCAGCATACGCTAAACTCAGAATTGAAACTGCAAATAATACATTTCAGGCTGCCAGAATATTGGCTCAGAATGGATTTTGGAATTCAGCAGTGAACAGACTTTATTACTCGGTTTTCTATGCAGCAAGTGCTTTATTGGTTTGTGAAGAAGTTTACACACAGACGCACTCGGGAATGAGGAATCAATTTTCAAGAGTTTTCATTAAAACCGGCAAACTTGACAGAAAATATGGTAATCTTATGACTCAGCTTTATGATTGGAGACAAAAAGGTGACTATGAAAATTTGTATGATTTCAATGCGGACATGGTAAATCAGCTATTTGAACCGGTTAAAGAAATGCTTGAAACCCTTGAATTTGAAATCAATAAATATTGATTATGACTGCTTCGGAATTAATCAGATTACTTCAGGAATTCCCTCCTGATACAAAAATTGTGGTGAGGGGATACGAGGAGGGATATAACGACATTTTAAAATCCAGACAAGTAAAAATCAAATATAATCCCGATGCAGCCTGGTATTATGGAGTATATTCTGATAGCATAGAACCTGATGCTATCAAAGCAGTTGAACTTTACGGTGAAAACTCTAATGGGGAGGAATAACCCTTCCTAAGAAAATAAAAAAGTTGCATCTTTCAACTGTCAGGGGAGCACATCAAAGGCCGGAGAGATCCGGCTTTTATATTGATACTTTTACAACTCTTTCCTTAGGCTTGTTTTATCATTTGATTCAACCGAATTGACTCAGACAATTCTATCTGTGGGTAAATAATGATGTTTTTACATTACTCAGAACTGTTGTGGTGCAAATATCTATCGAAATCATCCCGGTTTAACGTAATAAACTTGCCAGGAATTTCACAAAATCGGTAATATCCTGCTCAACGCTGGCTTTTTCAAGAGCAGCCATATATTCGTTTCTTTTTTCGACGGGAATTACTGTCCATGGATATCCGCCTGAAGCCAGCATGGTATTGAACAGGAAACGGCCTATCCGCCCGTTCCCATCCATATAGGGGTGAATATAGACCAGTACGAAATGTCCAAGGACTGCCCGAACACCTGGTTCTTTTTCTTTCCTCAATAAATCAAACAGAATTGGCATTGCATCGCGAACGGCTTCAGGATTTAGCGGGGCATGCTTCGACCCTTTGATATATACCTGTCCGATTCTGTACCCCGCCAGGTCAGATGCTTTTAATAATCCTGCGGTCACACTGGGTGCAAATAATTCCCGGTACCAGGTCCCCAGATCATCATCAACCACATCACCTGCATTTTCCCCTTCCAGAATTTTCCGGATACTTGATTTTACTTCCTGAAATGTCAGGTAATAACCTCTGGCTGCCATCGCATTTCTTTCATTCCGGTCTGCTTCATGGGCATCCGGATTCCAATTACCGCTCCTTACCCGTTCAATCAGTTCAGTAGTTACCCTGTACCCTTCAATTGATAGCGAGTGATAAGCATCTTCAGCATAGCTTTCTTCTACTGATTTAAGGTATTTCTCAATATCGGAAGGCAATCCTTTTGTTTTCGGAAAATTATCCAGCACTGTCCGTCGGAATTGATTCCACATTAACGCTATCCTGTTTGCATAAGGTGAAACCACGTTCCTGTTTTCAACAACTGGTAGTTTCTCAGTGAACGGGTCAACCTCTCTCACGTCATAGCCTGCACTTTTCATGGTTTTTATGATCTCATCCGCAATTTTGTTGTTTCCGATGTTGCGGAATGCCCCGGCTAAACGTCCTGCCACAACGCTTTTCCCATCATCCAGTAGCTTCCTCAATAACACAGAAGCATCTTTGACCATGGAAAGGCAGGTTCGGGCATCAGTAGGGTATCGTGTAAAAAAGGCAGCCCCAACAGCTGTCAGTCCGTCATTCAGGGAGAATAACTGGATTCCATTAATGGTAATTCTTGAATTTTTATCCGGAATATCCAGCTTAAGATCAAAAAATGAGGTCCCATGTAATAGCGAAATATTATTATTACTTGCTTTCGGGGAGCGGATTAGCAACTGGCGTGGCACTGAAAAATTACCGCTGTGAAGAGATAAGGATTGTTCGGGTGAAAGACACCATTCATTACCAAATCTGGAATTGATATACACTGCTGTAAAGTACCAGAATGACATATACCAGAAAGTGGTGTCTCCCGGTTCTTCATCGGGCCGTTTGGAGATATACCATCCCCGAAGCACCTCTTTTAAAAATCCGTTTTTAAGCAATCGGTCCTTATGGGTACGTGACAGTTCATTGGCTTTAACGACAGCGATGCCCTTATCATTCTGAAGATTTTTCATTTCTTCCAATGACTGTGCTAATTTTTCAGATGGAGTTACCATGGCATTTTCCTTTTTTCACGTGTCAAATTTAGTAAAAGATGATGTATTACTTTTAGTTATTTCTGTTGTATTGATATTAGTAAATATTGCTGTATCATATTTAGTAAATATTGCTGTATCAAATCTGGTGTATTCACCTGTGTGAGATTTTCTCCCAACTAATCCATCATTTTCATTGTCATTTAAATTTTGTTATTCCACATAATCCAACCGGTGTATTCAGTCATATGTTAGTGATATTGATGTGAAGTTAGTGTGTTTTTAGTGTTATTATATACAGAAATTACCGGGACTCTGACAGTGCAGAAGAAATAGGGAAAGGACTTATTTCAACCTCCTGCCCCTTACATACATGTAGGGTGATAATGAAACCATATAATAAAACCACAAACACTTTTTTTTATACTTTTAGCAACAAACTAATGAGATGCTCAGCTTTTTACGATTCCTGCTCCTGTTTCCATTCTTTCTTTCCGGAGGAATATTGCTTTTTGCCCAGAATAGTGGTATAAACCGTGATAAATACCGTATAAAAATAACCCGGACCAACGAGGCTATAAAAATTGATGGCGTGCTGAATGAGAATTCCTGGCAAATTTCAGAGAAAGCTGAAAATTTTATCCGGGTAACTCCGGTAGATACTGGTTTGGCAATTGCAAAAACTACTGTTGTAATCACCTACGATAAATCGTATATATATGTTGGGGCAGTCTGTTATGATCCATTACCCGGGAAACGGCCAGTAGAATCATTGCGCAGGGATTTTGAGTTTAACAAAAATGATAATTTCAGGGTACACCTGGATACCTACAACAACCTGACTAATGGCTATGCCTTCAGCGTTTCTGCAGCAGGAGCCCAGGGTGAAGGAGTGATAAACAATGGAAACCAGTCGAGCTTTACCTGGGATACAAAATGGAAATCTGCGGTGAATAGTTATGACGATCGCTGGGTTGCCGAGATGGCAATCCCTTTTCGCAGTTTACGTTATTACGCGGGGGGAGAAGTTTGGGGAATCAACTTTGGCCGGCTTGATCTTAAAACGAACGAAAAATCAGCATGGGCTCCTGTCCCGCGACAGTTCCCGCATAATTCCCTTCCCCATGCAGGAACTTTGGTTTGGGATATGCCTGTTGATAAAGCTGGTTTACGGATGTCATTCATTCCATATGCCACCTCAACCGTCCTTAAAAATACAGAAGCGGGAGAACCTTCAAAGTGGAAATGGAATGCAGGATTTGATACAAAAATGATGTTGTCAACTTCCATGAACCTTGATTTTACAGTTAACCCTGATTATTCACAGGTTGAAGAAGACCGGCAGCAGACGAATCTCGATCGATTTGAATTGTTTTATCCTGAAAGGCGGCAATTTTTTCTTGAGAACAGTGATCTGTTTGCCAACCTGGGAAACAGCACGGCACGGCCTTTCTTTTCAAGACGCATAGGACTTAATGTTCCTGTGAATTTTGGGGGAAGATTAACCGGAAGAATTGGCAATAAATGGAGGATTGGAATTATGGATATGCAGACGGGCTCCAAAGGAGAAACACTTTCCGGTAATTTTGCAGTCGCTGTTTTGCAGCGGGAAATATTCCGCCGTTCAAGTATTGTAGGATTCATTGTTAATAAACAAATTACTGAATCGTATAATGACACGTTGTTCAATGCATCCCGTTTTAACAGAGTGGCAGGCCTGGAGTATAATTTCGCCACAGAAGATAACCAGTGGCAGGGTAAAGTTTTCTATCACCAGTCAATCTATCCGGGATCGGACAAAAATGCTGCAGCGCTTTCGGGAAACATCAGCTATTCCTCTCAGTATCTGAAAGCCGTTATGGATCAGTCGTGGATAGGATCGGATTACATTGCTGAGGCGGGCTATATCAGACGAACCGGTTTCTACGAGATTGCTCCGGCTGTGAATTACCTGTTTTATCCATCAGGATCAGAAAAAATAATCAGCCATGGTCCAGGTGCCAGCTTCAACATGTTACTTGACCCGGAATTAAATGTAACTGACCGGACAACACAGCTTTCATACATTATCAGCTGGCAGAAAAAAAGCCAGCTGTCGATAAGCGCTGAAGAAGAGTTTGTTAAGCTTAAAAATGTTTTTGATCCTACAAATACAGGGGGAGTGAAACTTGCCGCAGGCGAGCAGTTTACCTGGAAAATAGTCAGGGCAGAATTTGCTTCTGATCCCCGAAGATTATTAAATTACAGCCTGAATACCACCAGGGGAGGTTACTTTAACGGAACCCGTTGGAACATAAGTGGGGTTATGAATTACAGGTTACAACCTTATGGTAGCATTGGAATGACAGTAAATTACAATAACATATCGTTACCTGAACCCTATAACAGTGCAGAATTAATCCTTGTGGGACCCACACTGGATATAACCTTTACTGACAAGGTCTTTTTCACTACTTTCGTCCAGTACAACAACCAAATCGATAACCTGAATATGAATATGCGGTTTCAGTGGCGTTTTGCACCAGTATCGGATCTGTTTGTTGTATATACAGAAAATTCCCTCGCCGAAAGTTTCAGGAATAAAAACCGGGGGTTGGTAGTTAAACTGTCGTACTGGTTTAACTAAGGAAATATCCGACCGTTAAAATAACGTGAGTAAATTTCAAAAGGTAATGTAGGAAGAATTCCAAAGAGAAAGGAGTTTTGTCCAATGAGTTCAACGATCAACCTGCTTCACCCCTGCATCCAGCATCAACACCGATGTGGGGTTTTTCCAAACCTGACAAACCGGCTTTTCCGACCGCTCCCATCCTGACCGCTCTATTTCCGTGGTGTAATGACACTCCCCCAGACGATCCCTGAATTCATACAAGGGAACTACCATGGGCGACGGCTTCCCTTCAGGAACCCCGCAAAATGCTGGGAGTACTTTTTGCTCCCTTTTTCCCGGCTTGCTGACGGTAAGCCGGATTTTTCCCCTGACCCTGACTGAATACACGGGGATGCATCCTTCCGGACAACGGTCAGGAGCATAGGCGAAAAATGGGATTTCATGAATTTTCCCCCATTCCGCCATGGAATCCACCTCCGTGCGCAGGGCATACCCGTGACCGGATTTATTCCTGTCAACGCAGTACACCGGCTCAGGAAGAAACAGATCCGGATCTTTCAGATTCAGCCGGTACATGATCTGATTGTAATCGTACCGGGGGGTGGGAACAGGATTGTCGGTAAAACTATGGGTATAGGTTCCTTCGAAATAAATGAGACTGCCTCCCTCCTGGTCAAACAGCGGATGCTGACCCACATTGTAAAAGGAATAGTTGTCGTGCGTCACAATTTTACGGCAATAAACCCAGGGACCCACCGGGGTGTCCCCTTCCGCATACCACACCTCTCCCAAAAACGAGGTACCGTAAATTTCCTCAAAAATCATCACCCATTTTTGCCGGTAAGCATTCCAGAAGACCGATCCGGACATTGATTGAACTGATCTTCCGGTCTCCGCATCCACCTGGTTAAAATGCCCTTCACCGGGTTTCAGAATACCCCTTTCCAACAGAAATTTCTCTTTCGCATGATCCATCGGTTCCCCGTTCCTTTTCCAGCCCCACCTCACCGGTCCGTCTCCGTTCCGGTCGATGAGCAACCGGGTTGTATCAAAACGTGCTCCTTCCTTCAGTACGGTAAGCCAGTGTATCCAGACAGGTCCAGGACCATCTACCGGGCACATTTTTTTGCTGAATCCCGTTTCATCGATGAAGTAAGTCAGGTCAATACCCACGGAAGGATCCGGTCCTCCCTTTCCGGGAAGATCAGAGGTGGCACCCGAGGTGGCAAAATTTCCCAGCGGGGATGATGGTTTGCCGGTATCTCCCCACACCCAGAAAATCTTCCCGTTATAGAGTGTTTCCATAAAGGTATCCTGCCCCATCACTTTCCCGTTCAGCAACGGCTTTTTAAGCTGCACCGGTTCACCGGCCAGGAGGCTGTGTGCATATAATCTGGCCCCGGTGATCCGGTAGAGCCTTTCGGCGATATTGATCCTTTTAACCGGGATTACGATACTGTCTCCAGGAATTGTTTTGACCGCCCTTCCGCGAAATCCGAAGCCATCGGCCGGAAATTCATATCCATGACTCCTGATGTGGAGATATACGTCCTGATTCATCAGCCCGGGTTCATAAAAAGCAACTATCCCGTTGTTGTCGGTATGATAGCACACCTCATGGTTGGTTTTCAGTTCAACCAGCGGAACCCCCCTGTGTGTCCGGTCATCCACAACCTTAATCTTGAAACAGCGTTCCGGTAGCCCGACCGGGTCCATTTTCTCTTCGGGTGTCATCCATTTGTTATGGATCACCTGCGGGGCTTCGGTTGGAATGTTCCATTCCCGGATTTTCAGGGACTTATCCGGTACCTGCTGAGCATGGGAATTGGATGAGAACTGGAATATCACAAGTGGCAAAACAAATGAAATAAATCTGGTCATAAAGGAAGAATTAGATATCATCCTAAAGTGCAATAAAGTGGAATAACGTGTGAAAGTTTCACTGAATCACTTTCCCAAAGAAAACGCCGTTTGCCAGCAATTTGTTTGTTCCCAGCCAGATCCCCCGGAAGGTCATACTTTCGTGATAACTGATGATTTTTCCCTTGCCGATGGATTGGACGGAAACTACAGGGGCATTTTTGATCAGTTCCAGGTTTTTGTCCGACACGAAACCGCTTAACAGAGGCTGGGATGCAAATTTAACCGGTTCGGCATATTTGACGTTTAATGGCTTGGCTACCGAATTTCCGGTTTTAAACACAGGCAGGCTGTTATCGGTATAACCATAACAAAGTGGGTGGGTGATGTCGGGCATTGTGTTAAAAATCGCACCGCTTATGGAATGTATCCTACGCTCCTTTTCACGGTCGGCATAGCTGAAATTCAGTGTGCTGTCGGTTTCTGCGGCCTTTTTATAGGTGGTTTTACCCAGTTCGTTGCGCGCAGCCCATGACGCAGCGCTCTGCATGGCTATCAACGTTCCGCCACTCTGTACCCAGTTTTTTATTCTCTGAACATCGGCAGTGTTCCATTCGCGATAAGAGCCTGCGGGCAAAATAATGGTGTTGTATTCCGAAAGCTCCATGGAGCTTAAACTGCTGGTTTCTGTCAGGGTGACAGGAATTTCATAGCGCTGATCAAACAAATGCCATATCTCCCCTGCGCCGGCGCTGCTTGTACTTCCCCCGGTAAACATCACCATTTTGGGCTGATCAACGGTCACCATATAACCACTGCCAAGGTCAATCCCCTTGGGCGACAAGCCGGTGGAGAGCCCATAAAAATCGATCCCGGTTTCTTTCGCGACTTTTTCAATCAGCTGATAAATCCGGTTTTCAGCCAATGGCTGACCTGTTACAGGAATAAAAATCGTTCCGCAACCAAATTCCTCCTCCTTACCGTTGATGTTGAACCCGAACCCACTGGTCGCCACTTTGGTGAGTAATCCCGCCTTCTGCAGGGTATAAAGTGCTCTGGGAGCAATGTATTCGTGCCACCGGAAAAGATAGCCGGTTTTACTTTGCCCGCCGGTTATTTTTCCTTCGGACTGCAAGTACACCGGTTGATTTGAATACTGAATCTCTTTTAACGAGCCCAATCCGGCAAAGGCCACATTGAAAGTGTACGGCATATTCCAGGTGGAAACATCGTAGAAAACAGTGTCGGTAAAAGTGGACACTTCATCAAAAAGCGCTTTGACCATCCGATATTGACGCTGTTTTAAAGGTACAACAAAACTATTTCCCGGCTCGAATCTTTTTCCCGCAGCATCGATTTCCTTTGTGTTGGCATACACATCAATCCGGTGTTGCTGAAGCAGTTTTACAAACTGCAAGGCCTGCAGTTTGTTATTCCGGTTTCCGAAAATGTATGCTTTTACCGGATCCTTTTCTGCCAATTGGAAAGCTTCCCGGTAAAACTGCTTCTGGTGGTCAAGCAGTTCATTCTTCATGTTCAGGGCAGCCTCAAGTGTTGAAAGTGTAACCGTGAACTGGTTTCTGATGCCGTAAGCCAGTTCCCGGGTACCATTGGAGGTTTCCCTGATTTTTCCGCGGAAACCTGCCTGTTCAAATAAAATCCCGACACCTGAATTCACATCGGGGTACGAGGACCCCTTCCCCAGATAATAGTCGTCAAATTGTTCCTCAGAATAATAGTCAGCCCCAATGTCATCCAGGTAACGTGCGTGGTATTCAGCAATTTTGTGGGTCAGTTCATAGTTCTTTCCGGGGGTGATCGGATTGTTGCGTGTTTGCACTCCCGGCTGAAAAAAGAAAGTTGAATTGGCGCCCATTTCGTGGTGGTCGGTTACAATGTTGGGCAGCCACTCGTGAAATTTTGAAACTCTTCCCACACTTTCAGGATGGACCAGCAACAGATAATCGCGGTTCAGATCGAACCAATAGTGATTTCCCCGTCCGCCCGGCCAGACTTCGCTGAACTGCCGGGAATTATCGTCCCCATTGGGGATGTGGCTCTGGTGCATGTTTGCCCAGGTGCTGTGTCGGGTAAATCCATCGGGGTTTAAACACGGGTCTACCAAAACAATGGAGTTTTTCAGCAATTGCTCAATTTTATCACCCTGTGCAGCGGCCAGGTAATAGGCAGTCAGAACGGATGCATTGGTTGCACTCGACTCGTTGCCATGAATCCCGTACCCCAGCAAGATCACCAGTGGAACGATTGACTGATCAATATTTTCAGAAGGGTTGGCATGATTCCGGTGTAATGTTTTTAAATCGCCCAGCCGTCCGTGGTTTTCTGCAGAAGTAAATATGAGGTGAACCAGCGGCCTGTTTTCGTATGAACGTGCATATTCCTCCATGACCGCCCTGTCAGAGATTCGTGCTATCTCTTTCATGTATGACAAAACCTGGTCATGGGTTAAATGGAACTCGCCGATTTGCTGGCTGAAAAACTCTTCAGGTGTTGGAATTACTTTATTGTAACTCAAATCGTCCGGTAAAAAGTAACTCATGTTTTCCTGAGATACAGCACCACATGAAAGTGAAACAACGAAAAGGAGTGTAATTATTTTATTCATTTCGAAAGCTTAAAAAAGAGCATATCTTCTTCCTCAAAATAAGCAAGAATTCATAAGATTGAAAAGTGCAGGGTTCACATTGATTGACATTCTTATAAAAAAAAATTGCTAAATAAAAAAGTTGCAACTTACAACGGTCAGGGGAGAATCGGTAAAGTAAAAGCGTTATGTGAAACTCTTTCACATAACCCTTTTATTTTATTTTTGATGATCTAATTTTGGGACTTCAAAAAAGCGATTTGGCATTCATATTACGCAACAATCGACCATTTTCAGCATCTTGAGAGTATGATAAATAATTTAAAGCTTTTACGATGAGGAAGCTTTTTCTTTTAACAGTTGGACTTGTATCAGTTATAATGATTTAAAGTTGTGAGAAAAACGATGAAGTCATGCAGATGATGCCAGTATTCCTGAAATGGAAAATAATAGCAACACACCAAAAACCACTTGAAAACTTTTCATAAAGATTAGGGGAGTATTATCCTGACTGCTATAGATATTGAGAACCAACGCTGTTGTGGCAAGGCTGAAAGACATTCCCAGAATTCTGCCCGTAGCAATAATTCCTGAAGCAATACCATATATTTTTCGTGATACATTGCTCATAATAAGATTATTATTGGGTGTTGTAAAAAAGGAAAAACCCAGCCCAAGCGTGAACAAAGCAATAAAAAGCAGATATAAGGGTGCTCTGAGAGGTAAAATAAACAGAATAAAAATGCTGCAGGCAATAAGGCACATCCCAAATGAAGCCAGGAATCGCGGTGAAAACCTGTCAGATATTGAACCGGCAAGAGGTGCAAAAATTACCTGGGTAAGAGGTTGGATTAACAGAACAAGACCTGCAACATCGGGAGAAAGCCCTTTGATTGCCTTATTTTGCAATAAAAGACTTAGCATAAAGCTTATGGCATAAGTTGAAAAATATTGTGTAAAATTTGCAAGATTCGCGAACACAAAACCTCTGTTTTTAAGTAGTTCCTTTAGATTTAAAAGAGGAACACCAATCCGGTAATCACACCAAATAAATAAACCTCCAAGAAGAATTCCGGAAATAATAAGGATTCTTCCTTCAGTACCAGGCATCCGGGAAAGGCCTGATATCAGGAGCAAAAGCGAGATAACATACAGGAAGGATGACCCGAAGTTGAACTTTTGTGATTTTTTCTTCTCAAGATCCGGACCTTTTCCCGGCAAATACATCCAGGTCATAAAGATGGTTACAATTGCAACTGGGACAACACTGAAAAACACAAAATGCCACCCGAAATACTTCGTTATGAGACCACCGATATAAGGACCAACGGTAATTCCGACATATGCGACGGAGACAGTACCACCAAGCATTCTGCCCCTTTCATTTTTCTCATAAACATCTGAAAGAATGGCCATTATATTGCAAAAGAACATAGCCCCCCCAATTCCGGCGATTCCACGACAGATAATCAGAAAAATTCCGGAGGTTGCAAAAGCTGAGATAAGATGTGCCAGCGTAAAAATTATCATTCCGGAAAGGAAAAAGATTCTTCTTCCATAAATATCTGAAAGCTTGCCGAAAGGAACCAGGAAGACAGCGTTCATCATAAGATATGCAGAAATAATATACTGGAGCTGTGAGTGATTCATGCCAAATTCCTTTCCAATGATTGGCAGGGAAACATTTATAGCTGCTCCTGTGTACGTTGCAAGAAACGAGGCGCAACTTAAAGCAATAAAAACAAGGTATTTACTGTTCCTGACCACCGAAAAATGACATTAACCCGGGCATATTCAATTTGTCACAACTTATTCTGGAGTCTGCTTGATTTATACAATTTTACCGCAACATGACCAATCAAATTACTACAAAAAATTATGAAGGCAAAATTTTAACCTATTTGATATTGCTTTGATATTTGCATTAATTAGAATTGTAATAGACACAGGCAAAGACAAAACAGCCATTTCATAAATTAAGTATTGGAATCAGTCAACAATTTAAGGGATATTCCTGAATTTGTAAATGGTCGCATAACTTCTCCTGTATGAGTTCAGGGTTGCATCTTTCAACTGCCGGGAGCCGGACACGACAAAAGGTCAGATGTCCCTCATCCCTTTGTTTGTTATAATGGATTAAGATGATTCAGGAAAATATATACTCAGTGACTGCGATTTTGTCAATAGATTGTTGTAAATTTTGTTCTTAAAAAAAATAGTTCAACAGCTTAAGTTTAAACCGATGAAAAAATTATTGTTGTTATTAATGGTTCTGATGTTTATTCTTCTGACTGCAGGGAACTCTTCTGCACAGTCCAACAAAACTGAAGATTGCTTTGCGTTTGACTTTTATGGTTACCTTCAATGTACTGACGAATTATCAGAAGGAAAAGGTGAGGTTTGTCTGACTTCCAGGAATGGAAAAGTACAAATAAAACAAAGGGGTAATTTCATTGGAACTGAATCGGGTAAGGTGTACACTTTATCTTATGTTGGAAATCAGATTCAAATAAATAGGCTGCCTAAACTGACTTATGTAGTTAATGTAACAGGAACGGCTTCCTTAAAGTGCGAAGGTGTTCCAGTTGCTGAATACAAAGTTATTGGCCACATCACTGTAAATGCCAGTGGTGATATCGTTGTTAACAGGTATGATTGGTCTGATTGGGTATGTAAATAACGCTTGCCGTCCGATCTGCGGCGGGGAGTTTGAATAAATCCTGAACAGAAGGCATGAACCAAGGCAAGGTTCACTGAACATCCCCACTCCGGAAACTGGGTTTTGTTCAGGTCGGGAGTGTGTCTGGTCTGCAAATCCAGGTAATTGAGACCCTCAAAAAACGTCAATCATTTCAAGCGCCCATCTGAGAGGAAGGGTACTGCTGGTTGACGCTTTTTTAACTTCATAAAGCCTTTGTCCAGCCGGAGAGGAAAACAGATGGAAAACATCCATTGGCTTGTTATACACGCCATCTGCCAAGGCAGGGTAGGGTCCCGCCTGTTTCAACGTGCCAGGTGGGTATGGTATCATTGGCAGCCCCATTGGCAATGTTGACAATCATTAATCTCCCGGGTTGCCGTAAAACCGGTACATTCCTCCTTCATCGTAATAGGTCACCATGTTCCCTCTGGAATAAAATCCCAGGTATTGCGCCCCGATCCAGTAATCGCGGGAAACCCTGTAATGTGCGGAAGCGCTTCCTGTAAACCCAAGTACAAGGTCATTGTAGTCGTTTTTGGCATCTTCTGCCGGAAGGTTTGGTTTTTCCGCTAATTTTATTTTTCTAACTTTGTCCGTATTGTGGTAATTGGACTGTAAAAAAACCCGTATGATCAAATTTATTCCTTTCATCCTGGCCCTTCTGTGGATAGCCGGATGTACAACTTCCAGGCAGGACCCTGCCGGTTGTCAGACCTATGTCGAATCCAATATTCCCGGAACGGTTATTTCTGACTGGAACTCCGTGGGTGGCGGATTGCATGCCTCCTTTGGCATTATTGACCACCGTTATGCAAAAAATGAAATTCCTGAAGTTGGCGTTCAGCAGGCATGGAGGGGTTCCGCATGGAAAGGTGAGCGTGTTTCAGCCCAGCTTATTCTGTGGAGCAAGGATAGTGTGGAGCAGGTACGCTTCCGGTTTTCCGATTTTGTCTCTTCCGACGGGAAAACCATTGCTGCTCAATCGGCGCAAGCACGATTTGTGCGTTATGTCATCACCGATGAATTTGCCAATGGGTGCGGAAAACGCAATCCTGCGGACTTTGCCAGTTCCCTGAGTGCCGACGTACTGGATAATGTCACTTGTTTCAATATGTCGCCCACAACAGCCCGTCCGGTTTGGCTAACCATCGAAGTGCCCGCTGAGGCGGCGACAGGAGTCTACACTTCCACACTGGAGCTGATGGCTAAAGGGGAGAAGAGCCGGGATTTCATTCTCACACTCGAAGTGCTTCCGCAAACCCTTCCGGCGCCGGCAGAATGGAAATTTCATCTCGATTTGTGGCAGAATCCCTACGCGGTTGCGCGTGTCGAAGGAGTGGAACCCTGGACGGAAGCACACTGGAAAGCATTATACCCTGTTATGAAGATGCTGGCCAATGCCGGACAAAAGGTGATCACGGCCACGCTCAACAAGCGTCCATGGAACGGACAGACCGAAGATGCCTTTGATTCCATGATCGGTTGGACCAAAAAAAACGACACCACCTGGGTCTACGATTATTCGGTTTTTGACCAGTGGGTGCAGTTTATGATGGATCTGGGCATCAGGGACCAGATCAATTGTTATTCGATGGTCCCCTGGGGCAATTTTCTGTTCTATTTTGATGAACAGCAGAATCGGGAAATAAAGGTATCCGCCGCTCCGGGATCACAGGAATATGCAGATTTGTGGAAACCCTTTCTGCACGATTTTATCAGCCATCTTGAACAGAAGGGATGGAAAGAAATTACCCGCATTGCCATGGACGAGCGGGCACCTGCTGAAATGCAGGCGATGCTGAAGTTACTCGGCGAAACGGCCCCAGGGATGGGTGTGGCATTGGCCGATAATCACAAGAGCTACAAGCTCTATCCCGATGAGCTGACCGATTTATGTGTGGCGCACGGTGCCACCGTGGATGCCGGGGACAGGATGTATCGTGCTCAAAAGGGATACGTGACGACGTGGTATGTCTGTTGTGCCGACAAATTTCCGAACGTGTTTACCTTTTCACCGCCCGCCGAAGCGGCGTTTATCGGTTGGTACACCGCGGCAGCAGGTTTTGACGGCTTTTTACGCTGGGCCTATAACAGTTGGGTGAAAGAGCCCCTTCTCGATTCGCGGTTTCGTACCTGGCCTGCAGGCGATACTTATATTGTTTATCCCGGTGGCCGCAGTTCCATCCGTTTCGAAAGGCTGGTGGAAGGCATTCAGGATGCGGAAAAGATCAGGATTTTGCGCGAAACGCTGCAGGTTAATTCCTCTCAGGAGGCAACGGAGAAGCTGAATCAACTGAACGAAATGGTGAGCCACTTCGATGTGGTCGGTAAACCCGGTAATTTGGAAGAATTGCTGGCAAAGGGTAAAAAGCTGCTGGAAACCTTATCCAGATAGGAAATTCCAGGGTCTGCGGATGATTCTTCCGGAATAATGTGGATCTTTAGACCTAAAATCGATACGTATGCGCACCATATTTTTTCTTTTATTTTTACTCCCGGGTTTACTCTGTCTGGCACAGGGTAAAAACCAGACCCGGGAAGTAGTGGTTACCTCTTCAGAGGGTAAAACCAGGGTCAGTAATTCTGAAAACGGAACACTGCTGGTCAATGTTTCTCCCCGGGATCTTAAAAAGTTTACACGAAAGGGAGTGGTCCGTTACAGTAACTTCGGCGCTGCAGGCGACGGTGAAACCGACGACATGGACGCCATTGCCGCAACCCACGCCTTTGCCAATCAGCATGGTCTGACCGTCAGGGCTGACGGGGGTGCCACCTATTATATCGGCGGCAAAAACCGTACAGCGGTTATCCGGACCAATACCCATTTTGGCAAGGCGGAGTTTATCATTGACGACACCAGGGTTGAAAACCGCAATGCACATGTTTTCCTGGTCGGATCCGGTCAGCGTTTTTTTAAACCGGAGGGAATATCATCCCTTAAACGGAACCAGGAAAAAATTGACATCGCCCTGCCCGGAACCTGTATTGTCACGGTAACCAATTCCAACGTCAAACGTTATATCCGGTATGGACCGAACCAGAACAATGGCTCTTCCCAGACGGATATCTTTATAGCTGACAAGAATGGGAATATTGACATGAACGCTCCCATTATCTGGGATTTCAACCAGATTACCGACATCACCGCACTCCCCATCGATGAAACGACGCTGACCATTAACGGGGGCCGTTTTACCACGATCGCGAACCGGGAAAACTCGAAATATTCCTATTACAGCCGGGGAATTGCAATCAGACGCTCTAACGTGATTGTCGAAGGACTGGAGCACCGCATTACGGGCGAAGGAGATCACGGTGCCCCCTATGGAGGATTTATCAGTGTGAGCGATTGTGCGAACGTAACGGTCCGGAATACCGTCCTGACCGGCCACAAAGTTTACCAAACCATCGGTTCGGCAGGCGTATCGGTCTCCATGGGTACCTATGACATCTCCCTCAACCGGGCGCTCAATATCTCGTTTGTAAACTGCCGTCAGACGAATGACATCAACGACAGCAGGTACTGGGGTATCCTGGGATCCAACTACTGCAAGAATCTGTTGTACGACGGATGCACCTTCTCCAGATTTGATGCCCATATGGGAGTGGCCAATGCCACCATCCGCAACTCAACCCTGGGGCACCAGGGTATCAATGCCATAGGAAGCGGAACCTTTACCGTGGAAAACAGTACCATAAGGGGCCGAACCCTTATCAACCTGCGCAGCGATTATGGCAGTACGTGGCAAGGGGAGCTTATCATCCGCAATTGCAAGTTTGTGCCTGCAAATGGCAAACCGTTCAGCGCAAGCCTGATCGGAGGTTCTAACTCCGGACAACACGATTTCGGATACACCTGTTACATGCCCGAAAGAATAATTATAGAAAATCTTCAGATCGACGATTCCAATCATCCGAAGGAGTACGGGGGACCCGCCATTTTCTCCAATTTCAATCCAAAGCGTACCGATGATTCCCACGTGGAGAAATTTCCCTATGTGGTTACACGGGAGGTAATACTCAAAAAGGTGACCACTGCCAGTGGAAAGGCTTTGAGATTAAGCGACAATCCTTATATGTTCAACAGCGTGAAGCTTATCACCGATTAAATGTCCTTTTCTGTTTCAGAGAGATTCCCTGGGAGTTGATGAGGTCGTGAATTGCCGCTTTATTCGACGGTTACCTTTACATTCCTGAACATGAACGGATTTTCACTGACCCTCAGGGATTTCCCGCTGGATGTGGTCACGTTCCTGAGAATGACTTCCCGGGTTATGATATAGGGGAACAGTTCCACGTAGGAATCGTCCTTCATGGCTGAATTGAAATTCGCAAAGATGGCAGGCCCGTTGTAGCTGGCCGGATGGTTGGAATCGTCAATACGCAGGTTTTCAAAGGTGATCCGTTCCGGCATATGGCAGGTATAGCCAAAATCGTGCTGCCCGCGATTGGATCCGCCAATCAGACTGGCAATGAGGGAACTGCCTCCCCCTGGCACAAAAACGCAATTCCGGATAATGAATTCTCCATGCCAGGTACTTCCATAATCGGACCGCAAATTGACGAGGGTTTTCCCATAAATGGTAGAGTTTTCCACGGTTAAGACTCCGCTTCCAATGGCGTTTATTCCCTGATGTCCCAGGGTTGAGTTGCGGATGGTGGCGTTGGCAACGCCCATGTGGGCATCGAACCTGGAGAAAGTACAGCGATCAAGGACAAGATTCTTACAATAATTAGTACCCATAATACCCCAGAATTTGGTGTCCATGATGTCGTTTGCCTGGCTGCAGTTTACAAACGAGATGTTAACCGCCCGGGTAACCGAAATGTCATAGGTACCCCTTGAAACCTTTTCTCCTGCTGAATCAATGGTTATTGATGTTTTGTGCCCTGTCAGGATGGTATTCCTTACGGTGACAAAGGCGCAGTCGCTGATGTTCAGGAAGCCGGTGTAAGGTGCGCCGAGTTCTCCCTCGCCGGTGACGCGGTGTTCCACACCGTCGACAACCACGTTCGAACGCCTGATGGCGATCCCCCTGTTGTAATAGCTGTTATTCAACGTTTCTTTGTTGGCGATGGTGGTGAAACGTCCTCCTCTTATGGTCAGTGTGGTCTCGTCGATGGGCAGGGCTTTGAGATCCGTAATCTGGTCAAAGTCCCAGATAATGGGAGCATTCATATCCACATTGCCGTTTGCGTCAACAAGAAAGACGTCAGTTTGTGACGATCCGCTATTCTGGTTGACTCCATAACGGATGTACCTTTTCACGTTTGAATTGACTGCGGTAACCAGGCAGGGGCCGGGCCATGTGGCGGCGACCTTCGTCTGGTTAATCTTCAGGGTGGTTACCCCGGAAGGTTTAAAAGTTTCCAGGTTTGAACTGACTGTGAAAACAGGTGAATTGCGATTCTGTACGTTGGTATCGTCGATAACGAACAAAGCCGTACCAAAATCGGTATCCGTCCGGATTTCAGCCGTGCGGCTCTTGCCGCTGATGAAATAAGTGACGCCCTGATCCGCTTTTACAGGATATTTGTGCTGGTTCGCATAGGTGTGGGCTTCGGCAATGGCATCGATATCATCGGTTTTACCGTCTCCTTTCGCATTGAAATCACTGTAAAGGACGTACCCCCTGTCGGAAATAGTCGTGTACTTGTCTTTAGTCTCTTCCGGCTCAGGGAGTTCCTTGTGGGCTTTGCACGAAAAGGAATTCAAAATGACCGCCATGGAAATTGCGGAGTAAATAAAATGTAATTTATTGATTGTCATAGTCATTCATATAATAATGAAAATTTATGTTTTCACCTGACAAGCACTACCTGCCCCTTCCGCTGATGGCGGAAACCCTGGATATCATTGTAATCAGCTTTCCAGACATAATTTCCCATCGGGGCATCGTGCCCGTTTTTAAGTGTACCATCCCATTTGTCTTCCAGATTCTTCGACTCAAAAACGATCTCTCCCCACCGGTTGAAAATTGTGAGGTGATACCACGCCGGATCTACTCCCAGGGTAAAGGGCAGGAATACCCGGTTTTCAGGAATTTCGCTGTCGGGACGAAACGCATTGGGGGTGAATACATCAGATGGCAAAATTTCTATTTCTGTCATTGCGGTGTCTTTGCATCCGTAGGCTGATTCTCCATTCAGCACCACCAGAAATTTGCCAGCTTCCTGAAAATTATGGTGCGGATCTTTTTCCACTGATACTGACCCGTCTCCGAAATCCCAGGTAAAATTCTCCGACAGCAAACTCTGATTCGTAAAAATAAGGTTCGATTGCCCCACCATGGCCACCGGATAATCCACGGAAAAACCGGCGAGGGGTTTGGGATGCACCCATATCAGGTCAGTTTTTGTCAGTGTGTCGCTGCATCCCGTTTCGGAAGAAAATGTTGCAAGGGTTACCGTCACTTTTCCGGGTTTCGTGAAAGTCATCACCGGAGTGGCGCCAAACGCATTCATGCTATCGGCCATCCAGGTGTATTCCAGAAAATCATCATTGGAGCGGGCTTGAAACTGAACCTGCATGGGTTGGCAATCCTCCTTCGGATCTGCCACAAAATTAAAAACAGGCTTTCGTTTTACCTCAGTGGTCACCCATTTACTTTTACAACCGTATTCATCCACCTGAAGCCTGATCGTGGCAGCGGGTTTTTCTATCCTGATCCGGATTGAATCGTTGCCTGTTCCGGTTTTCTCTGCTCCGTCAAACTCCCAGAAGCACACGGAAGAATCACTGTTCATCGTGTAAACCACAGGAATGGTATCGCCGTAACAAACCGAAGGATCGGTCGAAATTGCGGCATCCGGTGTCGTAAAGATTTTCACCATATCCTCCACCTGAAAGCCCACATTGCATCCGGTATTTTGATTGGTAATAACCAGGCTGACATCATAGCTTCCGGCTTTTGAGTAAAAGTGGGATGGACTCTGCTGGTTGCTCACTGTAGTGCCGTCCCCGAAATCCCATTCAAATGACAGGGCATCCTGCACTTTTAGCTGTCCTGAAAAATGAATGGTGGCGGAATCACAGCCGCGGCTTTTCACCGTGTTCATCGAAAAATCGGGATTGGCGCCGATTGGTTTCCGGGTGGTATCACTGTGACAGCCGTTTTCTTCAATATAAAGCGAGATGAAAGGATTGGAATTGAATACCCCCACCGACACCCTGGATCTTTGCCAGTCAATGGTTTCCATCAGTTTGCTGCCTCCGTAATCCCAATGAAAATCAGCATTTTCCGAAGCATTGCCGGAGTAGAAAATTTCGCGGCTGTACCCTTTGCATTTGTCGTGCGGATCATCCGTAAATACAAAATCAGAGGTGGGAACCTGGTAGATCCCCACCGTGAAAACGTCGGTTACAATGCACCCGTCAATGGTGGTCAGGGTATACCGGATGTCGTATTTGCCCCACTCCGAAACTTCAAAGCCGGCTGAAGCAGCCTGTGGATCCTTAAACTGCAATTTGTCAGGCTGGCTGGATTCCCATTTAAAAGAGCCCTGTCTCCATATACTTTCATCAGTTCCTGAAATTTCTGCATTGATCAGTCCCGACTTACTTCCGCAAACCAGTTGCAGTCCCGACAGTTTAACGGCTGGAACAGGGAAGACCGTGAGATGCATGGCATCCCGGGCTACACAGTTGTACTTGTCGGAAACGGTAATGCGGTAACTGCCGGTTTGGCCGGCCTCATAGATTTGTGAGGTTGAAAGGGTATCTCCTGACTCATTCTGCCATAGATATCTCTCAAATCCATCCCTGCCGTCAAGTTGTACCGTAAAGGGAAAACATCCTTCCCGGTTGATCCCAAGTTCTGTTTCAGGGTGGCTGACATACACAAGGATGGAATCTTCCAGTTCGCATCCATCGCTGGTTTTTGTTTTTACAGAAAACTTCCCACCGGATGTGACCTTTAATTTTTGCGTGGTTTCACCTGTGTTCCAGTTGTAGGTATCGAAGTAGGGTCCGGCATCGAGCGTGCGCGAATCACCATGACAAAGCAACAGGGTGTCGCCATGAAAATCAATACTTTCACCCAGGTCAAGGACAAGGTCGAGGTTAAATCCAACGCCGTAACCGTAGGATTCTACTCCGCCGAAACCGTACACATACGCCAGAAAACCGCGCTCCGGATTGGTGTTTCGCAGTCTGTACGTTCCCGGGTCCAGGTTTAACTGGGCCCATGAGTATTTGCTGTTGGCGTAAGGGGTAAATTGGTTCTGAAAGGAAACTCCGTTGAGTAAGAGATTCCCGGTTTCTTCGGTAAGCGCGATTACATTGGCAAAGTATTTTTTGATCTGGTCGGAATTGTAAGCCACAAAAGTCACGTCGTTTTTCGATTGGGTGGCGGAGCTTAACACGATCATGAAAGGGTCTCCGTTGCCACCGGTATAGTTGTTGTCTACCGACCTGGACTGGCTGTACTGAACGACCAAAATGGGCTTGTCGCCAAATATTCTTTTAGGTTGGTTGTAATAAAGCACAAGCTCTTTGAATTGACCCCGGTTTAATACGAAGGAAGCCATGCCGTCAATGTACACAGTGGTTTGGTCCTGAGCGGCCATTATCCTGTATAAATCCTGTTCCCTGGACTTTAGGGGTACGGTATAATACTCCATTCCCCAGGAATAAACAGGCGGGATCTGTTCATAAAGGTGATCCCAGGCTGACACACTGGAGGTGGCCGGAACGGTTGTGGAGAGCGAACCTGAATAAAATGCAACGGGTTTGGACGCGAATATATAACTTCCCGTCAGATCGCCCTGTCCGGGTAAATTATTCCGGTTCATTGACTGTACCTGATAGACCTCCCCTTTATTCAGCATCACTTCAATGGTGTCTCCTGCATTTACCAACTTGTCGGTAGTTTTGGAAGGGATGATCAAAACATGAGTCGAATCGTTTGCAGCCACAACTAAAAACTCGCTGTTTCTGCCGTTTCCGTATTTGCCGTTGCTCTCACTGATATGCGGTTCATAGCAAATGGCAAAATATTCATTTCCCAGCGATTCCATAGGATAAATAACCGCCACATCGGCTGAATTCGCATCCCAGTTCAGGGCGTACACATTCACCGGCTTTTCTGATACCAGCCGTATCCCTTTGTCCTGAACCTGCTCCGAACCGGTAGCTTCAACCATCTCCCACGGGATTTGTATGCGGGTGCTGTTATTGGCTTGTACCGAATACCCTCCGTTAAACTGTGTTTGGTTTTTCCCTGTATAGATCTGAAAATTAGTGGTTTCCCTGGCGGTTACCGTGATCTCCACAAAATGTTGGGTATGATAATTCCTGCTTTCCATGAATCCAAACCAGAATTCCCTGCCTTCGGTGGAGCGATGGCATTTGGAATTCGTGTTTTGACCATGGGCATTGGTGAAAAGCATCAAAGCCAACAGCAATAAACCGGGTGTTGAAATTCGATTCAAAACGGAAAGTTATTGAGACAATAAAAGTGGTTTTTTGATAATCACAGTAATATTATAAAAAAAACCATTTCCCGGAGTGGGCTCAATATTTTTACCGCAAATATTTATCCGGTGGGGATACAATTTTCAAAGGTCAGGGGAGCGCCTCTATTTTGTACCCTGCTTCCTGCACGAGGCGGATGACCTCTTCTCCGGTGATTCCGTCGGATTCCACCGTAAGGAGCTTGTCAGGGCTTGCCGTGTCGGCTTCCCAGTGGCTGATTCCCGGTGCTGCATTCAGGAAGGGGGATACGGTGGCCACACAGCCGCCACATTTGATGTTGGTCCTGAACCGGAGTGTTTTTTTGTCAGTATTCATCTTTCTTTATGATAAAGTATTACTTACTGTCAGGTTAATGCTTCTGAAATAACAACACCCTTCTGGCGGAAGTTGTTGCACGGATGACTCTATTTTTTATTTTTTCCATTTTAGGCGGAGGCTGTTACTCACCACACTCACGCTGCTCAAAGCCATTGCTGCACCGGCAATCATGGGATTCAGCAAAAAGCCGTT
>CAYYJE010000005.1:23859-45154 GCA_964472165.1 uncultured Prolixibacteraceae bacterium
TCCAAACTACCGGCATCCTTGATCAGGATCCCTTTCCCGGCACCTTTGCCCATACCCACCATGATGGCCGTGGGCGTTGCCAATCCCAGCGCACAGGGGCAGGCGATCACCAGGACCGTTACCAGCGCCAGCATTCCATGGGTGAAGGCCTCTTCCCCGCCAAACAGGTTCCACACCACAAATGCAGTCAGGGCGATTATGATCACCACCGGCACAAAGATCCCTGCGATCTTATCCACCAGTTTTTGCACGGGGGCTTTGCTTCCCAGGGCATCCTGCACCATTTTGATGATCCGTGCGAGCATGGTTTCGCTTCCGACCTTATCGGCCCTGAAGCGGATACTCCCGTTCTGATTGATGGTCCCGGCATAAACTCTCTCGTTTTCCATTTTCCGCACCGGCACCGGTTCGCCGCTCAGCATGCTCTCATCCACCCATGAATTTCCTTCGGTCACCGTGCCATCCACCGCTATCTTGCCACCCGGCTTCACCAGGATGATATCTCCGGGTTTCACTTTTTCAACGGCTGTTTCTCTGAAACTGCCATCGGGGTTCACCACAGTTACCGTCGAGGGTTGAAGGCCCATCAGCTTTTTGATGGCAGAGGAAGTGTTGCCTTTGGCTTTTTCTTCCAATAGTCTGCCCAGCAGTATAAAGGCAATAATCACCGCCGCTGCTTCAAAGTAAACATGCGGGTGCAGGCCTCTCGAATGCCAGAATGCCGGAAAGAGGGTGTTGAAAACGCTGAAGGTGTAAGCGACGCCGGTACTTAAGGCTACCAGGGAATCCATACCTGCTGTCCTGTGTCTGGCCTGCTTCCAGGCATTGATGAAAAAGCCGCGGCCCAGCCACACCAGAACCGGAGTGCTCAGCGCCCACATGATCAGGTTGGCATAAGCCATATCCATAAAGAACATACCGATGACCAGCAACGGAAGGGAAAATGCCAGGGCCAGTAAGGTCCTGCGCTTCAGTTGGCGGTATTTTGTTTGGCGGATCGATTCCGCTGTTTCCCCGGGTGCGGGATTTTCATCGATAAGCAGGTCATATCCTATACCTTGAACAGCTTTTTTAAATTCTTCTGCCCTGATTACCTCCGGAATGAATTCCACCGTGGCGGAAGCCGTGGCATAATTGATGCCTGCCTCCACCACACCAGGCAAGGATTTCAGCATGCTTCCGACACTCACCGCACAGGCGGCACAGCTCATTTCCAGCACATCGAAGCTTTTTTTCACCGTGGGCACTTCGTACCCCAGGGCTCTGATGGCTTTGACTGCTTCTGAAACGGCCGCCGCATTTCGGGTGCCAGGAAGTGCCCGTTTGTTGTTGACCTCTACCCGGACTGACTCCATGCCCGGGATTCGTGCCAGTGCGCGGGTCACCATAAGGGCATCGTGTTCGTTGTCGACCCCTTCGAGTGGCAGGATGATTTCGTGATTTCTGGATGACATATCCGGTAACTTTAGATGCAAAGTTAATCAAATGGTTAACTCCCACCCCAAAAAGGCCAGCAGGATGAGATACATTAATCAAGCGCTATAATTAATCTCATTACCTTGCTGGCCTGGACCCTTTCATTAGGTCTATTATTGGAACTGACTGCTATTCAGCCATTGCTTCCAGTTTGAAATTCGCAATTGAAGAATGTCCCGCTGTTACTTCAATGTTTTTCAAAGTGTCATTTTTATAACCTTCCAGTTCACTGATGATGGAATAAGTGCCAACCGGAAGTCCGGTTATTTCCTGGTTTCCACCACCAGATACCGTGTTAATTTCCAGAACTCAGCGGGATCTTCAATCTGAATATAAGCTACCTGGTCATTCTCATAAATGAATTGGTAGGAGCTGTCGGGATGTTCGGTGATTAACTGTGCTTTTTTGGCGTGGATCGGGAGCGACTGGGCAGTCCTTTGGTCAAGTTCTGAGAAATAACGCTCATTCGGATCCTCTTTAAGGTCTTTGCCCTTGCCAAGGCCAAGGAATCCTCCTTCACGCTGGATTACACCCCTGTCGAGGAGTTCTCTGTATGTGCCTGTGACGAAAAATGCCTTATTAAGTTCATTGTCTTTCACTTCGATTATCTGTGATTTGACGCTGATCGTATCCGATTTGGAAATAATGTCAGTTTGCATATCCGTAATCTGGTCGCTCATCACTGCCATCTGCTGGTCCAGTTCAGCAATTTTATAGTTTCGCTCTTCCAATTCAGCTGTCAGCAGCTTGATGCTGTTATCCTGCTCCAGAATGTTCTTATTGAGCTCAGCAATTTTGTTTTTGAACGATTTGATTTCAAAGCCGGAGGACTTCAGTTTTTTGTCAAGTTCCTCAATCTTCTTGCTGCTCTCCATCAACATCTCGTTCATCAGCCTGATGTCTTCCACCAATATTTCTTTCTGGGTTTTATTTCCTTCTGTAGTGGCTAAAGTCAGTTGCCCTCTTTTTTCGCGGACGAAAGTGAGATTTTTTTCAATTTCATCAAAGGTGCCGGCCAATTCATTGACCAGAGAATCTCTCTCCTGAAGGGTTGAGTTTAAGTCGGCATTCCGGGCGCTTAATTGGTCTAACTGCTCTTTTTTATCAAAGAAGAGAGTAAGCCCGATTATTGCTACAGCCAGGAAGAGGATCCCGGCTACGATTTGCAAAAAAGTTTTCGTCTTGGTTTCCATAATTTTTCTCTCCGTATTAATTTTTAATTTTTTTTTGACTCATCTATGCGGAGAAGCAGAGTCAAATATCAGTCCAACGAAGAAGAGAGAATCTATATATCAGGAATACAGGAGATTAAAAATCCAACGTAAAAGCTGAATCATATCATTTTGATAGAGATTTCTCAATTTGATAATTTACGATGCCCACAATTCAGTGCCGTCAGGCTTTCTGGTTATTTTTCTTCTTTGAGCATCCTGTATATGGTTGCTACACCGATATCCAGTCTTTGAGCTACTGATTTGATATCGTTGTCATATTTTTCAAGGTAATTTTTAACGATGCGGATATTGTATTCACGCAGCGTCATTTCCTTGTCCGTTCGGCCATTCATAAGTACCTCGTTGCCCAGAACAATGTTGTCGGCAGTGATCTCATCATTTACGGAAAGCGCCACTGCCAGTTCGATTATTGATTTTAATTCCCTGATATTTCCCGGAAAAGAGTAGGAGAGAAGTTTGTCTGCAGATGCCTTGGAGAGTGATTTTTCGGGGAGATTGTTTTCCGCACAAAATTCTTTGATGAAATGCCTTGCGAGAAGGATGATGTCATTCCCCCTTTCGCGCAGGGGAGGGAGGTCGACCTGCAATCCGTAGAGGCGGTAATAGAGATCTTGTCTGAATTCTCCCCTCAATACGGTTTCCTGCAGGTTCTTATTGGTCGCTGTAATGATCCGGCAATCGGTTTTAACCGGTTTGTTGCTCCCTACCCTTACAATCTCCTTCTCCTGCAAGGCCCGTAGAAGTTTTGCCTGAAGAGTGATGTCCATTTCAGCAATCTCGTCCAGGAAAAGGGTACCCCCGGTAGCTTCCTCAAATTTCCCTGTCCGGCGGAAACTGGCTCCGGTGAATGCCCCTTTCTCATGACCGAAAAGTTCACTTTCCGTCAAATCTCTGGGAATGGCTGCCATATTCACGGCGACAAAAGGTTTTGATGCCCTTTTCGAGTTGTAATGGATGGCTTTTGCCACCAGTTCTTTACCGGTACCGGTCTCCCCGGTAATGGACACAGAAATGTGGGTTCGTGTAGCCTTTTCGATCAATCCGTATATTTTTTGGGCCGCCGCACTTCTGCCAATAAGGGTATTCTGATAACTGTACTTCTTCTTTACTTCACTTCTCAGAGATACGATTTCGCGTTTCAGATGAACACCCTTCCTGATATTCTGAACGGTATTCAACAACCGGTCGCGAATATCTTTCGATTTGACGATGTAGTCGTATGCACCGAATTTCAATAATTCGACCACCACATCGATATCATCCTGTTCTGAAATGACAATCACCTGTATTTCATCATTCTCCGCCTTGATTTTTTTGAGAATTTCCAATCCCTGCATGTCGGGAAGGCGATAATCAAGGGTAATCACATCAGGATTTTTGTGCAGATTTTCGAGACACCCCCTGCCGTTGGTAAAGGATTCTATCTCGTAGTCGGGATTCAGGGAGAGATTATAAACCAGCAACCGGTTGTACCAGTCGTTATCCTCTACGATGAAAATTTTAAACGGCTTATCATCCATTTTTCAAAGGTTAAGGTTAGGACTTCATTTCCTCCAGGCATTGCCGAAGGTATGTATGGACTTCAAACATTTCTTTATTCAGTGACTGAAACAAGGGTATGACCTGTTCCACAGGGCCTCCCATCCGGCTTTTTCCTTCCAGTTGCTTGACCAGGGCATATAATCTGTTGGCCTGGATCTGTTTACAGGAGGCAGCGATCTTATGCGCAATCTCAAATACGCTTTTCAGATCATTGTCATTCATGGCATTTTGAATTTCATCTCTCGCTGATGCCGTTGAAGATATAAACAGCAGAATCATTTCACGCTGAAAAAGCATGTCGCCGTTGGTCAGGTGCTCCAATTCGCCTAAGTTGGCGGGAGGCTGATTTTTTACAGGGTTACCAGTTTCTGTAGCGATAAGTTGTTGCAGACTGTAAAACAGCTCTTTTTCAGAGAAGGGTTTGATGAGGATTAGGTCCATTCCTGCTTTTTTACATTCCTGCATATCCTTATAGTTGTTGGTGGCTGTGACTGCTATAAATTTTGTCTGTGGGGTTCTGCTTTTTATGATTTTTGCCGCTTCCAAACCACCCATTTCCGGCATATGAATATCCATCAGGATAACATTAAATATATGATTTTCTGAGGCTTCCACTGCTTTCTTCCCATTTTTCGCTTCAGTGAAATTTACACCCCATTTCTTCAGAATGTTTCGGAGCAGGAGAGTGTTGTATTCGTCGTCATCGGCAATCAATACTGAAATATTCTGGAACAAACCTGGGATCATGTTAATTTCCCGGCCCGTTATTTTAATATTTTGTGGGTTGCCTTCCTGATAGGGAATTTCTACCATGACCCGTGTGCCTTTCCCCTGTTCACTTTTTATCGCGATTTCCCCACCTTGCAGTTCAACCAGTTTTTTGACAATGGGGAGTCCCAGTCCTGTTCCACGCTGTTTATTACCGGACTGACTCTTTGCCTGTACAAATTCCTCAAAAATGATCGGAAGGTCTTCCCCTGAAATGCCTATCCCCGAATCCTCCACCGACAAAGCCAATCTATACCTGTTTTCACCTGACTCCTTTGCATTCAGATAGAGGGTTACAAACCCCTGCGCTGTAAATTTGATTGCATTCCCGATAAGGTTGATAAGAATCTGCTTCAGCCTCAACGGATCACCAAGGAGGGCTATGGGTATATCTCCTTTCTGCTCAAAGGTTAGTGAAATTCCCTTTCCCTTTGCTTCATATTTCTGAATGGCCACAACTTCGCGGCATATTTCGGAAGGGGAAAAATCAATTGTTTCAAACACAATCTTATTGGCTTCTATTTTAGAGAAGTCAAGGGTATCATTGACTATATTTTTCAGGTGCAGCGAAGACCGGGATATGATGGTCACCAACTCTCTGGTTTCCGCATCCAGCTCTCTTTGAAGAGCCTGCTCCGTCAGGCCATAAATGGCATTTACCGGAGTTCTCAGCTCATGACTCACATTGGCTACAAATTGCTCCTTGGCACGGGCAAGGTTCTCTGCCTTTTGCCTTGCATCACGTAACGCATCCTGGTATGCCCTCGATCTTTTCAGGTACCTGAAAAGTACAAACAGGGCGAACAACAACAGGAGCACAGCAGTGGCTGAAAATGCGGCTAACTGTTTATAAGTAAGTTTTGCCAGGCGATCCACCCCGAGGCTTTTCTCCATAAATTCATCTGCTTTTCTTTGTTCAGCCCGGGTAATCAGATCATTCAACCTGGCCGTCAGCAGGATATTTTTTTCTATCAGCTGCGATTCAACAGCCTTTGTATTTTCTCCTTCTTTCCGGAATTCCGACTCCAGCAATTGTAGCTCTTTTTTAATCTCGTCGTTATCCGGAGCGCGGGTGATAAAGGTGGTATCCACATCTCTCTTTTTACTTCCAAAGATCTTTCTCAAAAATCCTTTCTTTTCACTTTCAGTGGTGACCGTATCCGTTTTTTGCTGCTCCAGTTTCGAGTAAATCTCTTTGAAGACAGGCACTGCTCCTTTTTCCGTCTGGCGCAGGACAAGGATTTCCTGCCACAATTGTTGTTTTTCCAGGGCCAGTCTGCGGATGGAATCAGTCAGGACAACATCATCAAAACCCCTTGAAGGTAAAGTGCTGAGCATTTCAAGTTTGTGTGTCAGACGTTGATGGATAGTATCAAATATAACCAGCTCTTCTGCATTGTCTGTAAAAAGATATAGTCTGGCGCTATTTTCCATTGATGTCAGGTCAATGTTGATGTCTTTCATCAGAAAGAGCCTGTTGTCGGGTCGTGCTTCCCGGTGAACGGAATCCACAATCCGGGACATACTTATGTACGACAGGTACCCTGCGGTTAAAACAGCTGTTCCTATCACCAGGGCAAGCAGGGCTATCAGTATTTCAATCCTGAATTTCGTCATGCACATTAGGAATATTATCCAATAAACGGAACAGTTGGTTTTTTCTTTTCCGGGATAGCCTGTATTGTTGTATTTTCCCTGAAAACAGACCATTTCTTTTACCTCTCGGCTTTTCCCCTGTAGAGTTGTAAAACATCGTAACTTTTCACTTCCGGCATGGTTTGTAAAGAAACAGGAATTATCTTTACATTTTTAATGATTGGACCCCCGGGTTCAGGCATTCTGGGAAGAGACCCGGAAATTTATCCGTGCTCACCGGTTGAACAAATGAGTAACGGTAAGTTGGAATTCACATGTTCCCGGATTGGGAAAATTGCGGGGAGTTAATCAGAAAACAAAGGATTATACGGGAGTATGAAATATATATTATCAATTATTCTTTTGATTATTAATATTTTAAGCTGTGCCCAAAGCCTGAAGTCACCGGCTGTGAAGTCGGTAAGTGGCATTTACCCCCACCTGGCCACTTACAACAATGAAAGGGAGTGCGGGACAGGAGCCGTGGTTCCCTGGGCCGGCAGATTATGGGTGATCACCTATGGCCCCCACCTGCCGTTCGGTTCCTCTGATAAATTGTATGAGATTACGCCAGGCCTGGAACAGATCGTCCGGGAGGAAAGCATCGGGGGAACCCCTGCCAACAGGATGATACACCGTGAAAGCAACCAGTTGTTTGTGGGCCCCTATGCCATCGATGCGAACCGGAATGTCAGGGCTATCCCTTTTGCGGAGATGCCTGGCCGCCATACCGGAAATGCACGCCATCTCCTCGATCCGGTGAACAAAATCTATTACGGCACCATGGAAGAGGGATTTTATGAGGTGGACGTCCGCTCGTTAAAGCCTGCCTTGTTGTATAAAGACGGAAATGGGACCGGCAGGAAAGAGAAGGATGAATCCCCCAATTTGCCTTCAGCGCTTCTTGAGGGAGTCCATGGGAAGGGATTGTATTCAGGTCAGGGGGTGTTGGTCTATTCCAACAACGGGGAAGCAGGTCAGCTGGCTCTCGAAAAGTTTGACATCGAATCGGGTTCTCTCTCGGAATGGAATGGCAAAACCTGGAAGATGGTACGTCGCAGCCAGTTTGTGGAGGTGACCGGACCGGGAGGGATCTATGGAAACCCGGAACCGGAAACAGATCCCCTGTGGGCAACAGGCTGGGACCATAAATCGGTGATCCTGGGTGTACGAAATCCTCAAACGGGGTGGGATTTTTTCCGGTTGCCGAAAGCCAGCCACAGTTACGACGGAGCCCACGGCTGGAATACCGAGTGGCCCAGGATCAGGGATGTAGGGAGTGAAGGAAATCCGGAATATCTGATGACCATGCACGGCATGTTCTGGCATTTCCCGGGGAGTTTCACCGCCTCAAATTCTGCGGGAATCCGGCCACGGTCGGCATACCTGAAAGTGATCGGTGATTTTACCCGCTGGAATGATCAGTTGGTATTCGGATGTGACGATTCGGCAGAGGCGGAGTTCCTGAATAAGCGAAAGCACAAGGGAGGCATTAGTGGCCCCGGACAGTCCAACTCAAACCTGTGGTTTACCGATCTGGAAACTCCCGGCACGCTTGGACCATCGACCTCGTCAGGGGCGGTATGGCTGAACGATGAAATTGCCGCAGGAGAGTTTTCAGAACCCATGCTGTTTGCCGGATGGGAAAAACGGTCGGCATGGATTTACAACCAGGGAAAGGCCGCTGTCACCTTCGTATTTGAGGTGGATCAGGCAGGTAATCAAAGCTGGGTGCCGTTAAAGCGCGTCACGCTGGAGGGTGGCACTTCGGAAGTCGTGGAATTCAAAGGGCATCAAACCGGCGAATGGGTCCGGGTAATAGCCAGTGCTCCCACCACCGCCACGGTAAGTTTCAATTATTCTGGGCATGAAAGCCGGCGTTCGGTGCCATCCCCGGTTTTCCGCGGACTGGCAAAGGCAAAGGCGAACAAATTAACAGGTGGATTGCTTTACAGTCTGGGGAAGGAGCGCAGGTCGCTGGGGGTTGCTGCCGTGAAATTCGAAAACGGGAAGCGCATCGGAACGGGTTATTACGAATTGGATGCCAGTCTGAATCTGGTAAAAAAGGAGGACCCGGTAACCCACGCATTTATTGAAGAGAAATTTGCAATCCCTGAGGATGTGATTGCGGTGGAAGAGTCGTCGGTACTGGTTGTGGACGATAAAAACCGCAGGTGGAGGCTTCCCCTGGGGTCTTCGGCCTACCGGGAACTCACCGGTGATGCACAAATGCGGATTTGCCGTGAGGTGGCCACCGAGCGGGACCTGTTTCACGCTGCCGGAACCTTCTACGAACTGCCTGCAGAAAATGCCGACGGATTTGCAAAAATCAGACCGGTGGCTTCCCACAACTTCAGAATCCATGATTACGCCTCCTACAGAGGCCTGCTGGTTATGACCGGTATCACTCCGGGGTCCAAAGCAGGAGATCATATTGTGCGGTCGGACGATGGAGAAGCAGCTGTTTGGCTGGGTGCCATCGATGATCTCTGGAAACTGGGTAAACCGGCAGGTCACGGAGGTCCCTGGAAAAACAGTGCGGTTAATGCAGGTGAACCCTCTGACCCCTATTTAATCGGTTATTATGACGAACGGTCACTGGAAATTTCACACAATAACGGAAAAACAGTTACCTTTAGGATTGAAGCCGATCCCACCGGTCACGGACCATGGATGGTGTTTAAGGAAGTGGAGGTAAAACCCGGATCGAAATTCAGGTACCGCTTCCCGGAAGGTTTCCATGCCCGGTGGATCCGTTTTGAGGCCGACACAAAATGCACAGCCACTGCATGGCTGGAGTACAAATAGAACAGTATAATTTTTCAGAATATGAGATCCGTTGCTTTATCTGTGTTGTGTTTTTTAGCCTCCGGAGCTTTGTCAGTAAAGGCTCAGGTGGTTTTTATCGAGGCTGAAAGTTTTGACGACAAGGGCGGTTGGGTTGTCGATCAACAGTTTATGGATTTGATGGGATCATCTTATCTGATGGCACACGGAATGGGGATTCCCGTGGAGGATGCACATACAACGGTTGAGTTCCCGTCTGCAGGTGATTACACGGTTTATGTCAGAACATACAACTGGACCTCACCCTGGTATGCCGGGGAGGGACCAGGGAAATTTCAGCTCCTGGTCAACGATGAAAAATCCGGACCGGTACTGGGGGCCTCAGGCCAGGAATGGTCATGGCAACATGCAGGCAAAGTAGCCATCGGAAAAGGAAAAAGCTCCTTAAGGCTGCGTGACCTTTCCGGGTTTAACGGACGCGTGGATGCCATTTATTTTACAAAGGGGAATACGCCTCCGCCCAACACGATGGTTGCGTTGGGAAAATTCAGAAGGAAGGAGTTGGGAATACCCAAAAAACCTGCGAATGCAGGCCATTTCGACCTGGTTGTGGTGGGAGGTGGAGTCGCCGGAACGACGTCCGCAATATCGGCGGCCCGGTTGGGGTTGCGTGTGGCATTGGTCCAGGATCGCCCGGTATTGGGTGGGAACAACAGTTCTGAGGTACGCGTTCATCTGGGTGGAAGAATCAATGTGGAGCCTTTTCCTGCACTGGGTAACGTTGTGAAAGAGATCGGCCCGTCACGCGGGGGAAATGCCCGGCCGGCAGAATACTATGAAGATGAAAAGAAAATGGAGATGGTGGCGGCGGAACCCAACATCACTTTGTTTACCAATTACCGTGCTTTTGCGGTAAAAACAAAAGGATCCCGCATTACCGAAGTGCATGCACGGCATATTGAGAATTCAAAGGAGCTTATGTTTACAGCTCCGCTGTTTGCCGATTGCACCGGTGATGGCACGATTGGGGTTCTTGCAGGCGCCGATTATACAACAGGGCGTGAGGGACGCGACGAATTTGGCGAGTCAACCGCACCGGAAGTTGCGGATAAAATGACCATGGGGGCTTCAGTGCAGTGGTACTCTGCAGAAAAGGATGTTCCGCAGGAATTTCCTTTGTTTCAATATGGCGTGGAATTCAATGAAAAGAATACTGAAAAGGTAACCATGGGCGAATGGACCTGGGAAACGGGGATGAATTTTGACCAGATAAACGACTTTGAGCAGATTCGCGACTATGGATTGCTGGTTGTTTACTCCAACTGGTCGTCTCTGAAGAATTCCGGTTCCGAAAAAGAGAAGTACAGCAAGCGGAAACTGGAATGGGTGGCTTATATTGCCGGAAAACGTGAATCACGCCGGTTGTGGGGTGATCATATTCTCACAGAGCATGATCTTGTGAATTATAAAGTTTACCCGGATGCTTCAGCGCCAACCACCTGGACCATCGACCTGCACTATCCGGATCCCAAAAACACAAACCATTTCCCTGAGATGGAATTTAAATCCATCGCCGTGCATAAAAAAATTCATCCTTATCCGATCCCTTATCGCTGTTTATACTCACGAAATGTGGAGAACCTTTTTATGGCCGGGAGGAACATCAGTGTAACCCATGTGGCACTCGGAACCATCCGTGTCATGCGTACTACCGGGATGATGGGTGAGGTGGTCGGAATGGCTGCCTCAATTGCGTCAAAACATCGTACCAATCCGCGGGGTGTTTACCAGAACCATTTGGATGAATTAATCAGTCTCATGAAAAAGGGAGTCGGAAAGTACGATGTGGAGAACCGGCAAAACTACAATGAAGGGTCCACCCTGGGACCCAAAAAAAACCAAAAATAAGATCAATGATAAACAGACGAATGATTCTTGGGATGGTGTGCCTGCTGTTTTTCGTCCAGGCCGGAAGGGGAGAAAATCCCGACACACTGAAGTATGTGGACGCCAGTCAGTTTGAGCTGATTGGAAAAGGTTTCACCGATACGGAGACCAGGTACGAACGGTTGCCGGCGCACCTGAAAGGGGTCACCCGGGGACCGGTTTGGTCGCTGTCGAAAAACTGCAGCGGACTGGCCATACGGTTCCGCACCAATTCAAAGGTTGTTGCGGCGAAATGGACAGTAACCGGCGACAATGTCATGAACCATTTTGCCCCCTCCGGAATAAAGGGCTTAGACCTCTACTGCCTGGAAAAAGGGAAGTGGCAGTTTGTAAATTCAGCCCGGCCTTCCGGGAAATCCTCCAGTTCCAGGATTATCAGTCACATGACAGCCAGAGAAAGGGAGTTTATGCTCTTCCTGCCCCTCTACGACGGATTGTCGCATCTGGAAATCGGGGTGGAGCCTGACGCACTCCTTGAAAATCCTTTGGTGGATTCTCCCCGCAAAAGCAAGCCGGTGGTCTTTTATGGTACCAGCATTACGCAGGGAGGGTGTGCTTCCAGGGCGGGCATGGCTTATCCCAATATCCTCGCCAGAATGCTCGACCGGCAGATTATCAACCTGGGCTTCAGCGGAAACGGGAAACTCGACCTGGAAGTCGCGGGTGTGATGGCGGATATCGATGCCTCCTGTATTGTGATGGACTGTATCCCCAATGTGAATCCGCAACTGATGCGCGACAACTACGTCCGCTTTGTGGAAATCATCCGGGAAAAGAATCCGGACGTCCCGATTGTGCTTGTGGAGAGCATCCCGTTTCCCCATATGAAGTTTGACCAGAATATTTCATCCGTGGTATCGGAAAAAAACAGCCTGTTGCGGTCAATCTATAAAGAGCTGAAAAGCAAAGGAGACCGGAACCTGCATTTTCTCAGGGCTGACCGGTTTATCGGGGATGATCTTGAAGCTACCGTCGACGGGGTCCACCTGACCGATCTGGGCTTCCTGAGGATGGCCCAACAGATGTACCCTTCGTTGAAGAAACTTATCCGGAATTAGCAACCTCTGGACCCAATGAAAAATGTTGTTTTAGCACCAGATATGAAAGAGAAGCAATACGTGGTATTTGATTTTGACGGGACTGTCGCCGATACGCTCGATCTTTCCCTGAACATTTATAACCGGATTGCGCATGAATACGACACAAGGCAAGTCAGCCAGGAGGACAAGGATGCGCTGCGCACAATAAAGCCGCAGGAACTCCTTAAAAATTACGGAATAAGCCATCTCAAACTGGTTTCAATACTACTCCGGATCAGAAAGGAATTAACCAGACAGATTTCTGAAACGGAGCTGGCAAAAGGGATGGACAACTCGCTGAAGGAAATCAAAAATGGAGGATTTAGTCTGGGAATTTTAACTTCCAATTCCAGGATGAATGTCCTCAGGTTTCTGGAACATCATTCCCTGACCGGCATCATGGATTTCATTTACAGTGGTAACAGCATTTTCGGTAAGGATAAGGTAATCGGACGCATGCTTCACCGCGAAAAAATTGAGCAGAATCAAATTGTATACGTGGGGGACGAAACCCGGGATATTGAAGCATGCAAAAAATCAGGGATCCCCATCATTGCCGTCACATGGGGACTGAACAGCAAGGAAGTCCTGGCTTCATTGCATCCCGATTATCTGGCTGATGATCCGGGAGAGATACTCCCATTTGTACAGCAGATTTTCAGAGATCATCCAGCAGTTTTTGTCCGATAAACGCTTAGTGGATTTTTTACAGATGGGCAATCGCTAAAAGTTACCGGACCTTAAAGCCATCTCATAATTTTGAGCCGGATATTCTGATAATTGGCTCAAAAAAATTACTATATTTGAGCCGAATACAGTTAATATTCGGCTCATGGAAATGTATAACTGGCAGCAAAAAGATTGGCCTCATTTTACATATCAGAGTGAAAGCGTTGAAAATGAGCTTTATGCATTTACTGAAAGATCAGGAATTGTCACAGGAATGTTCAAGGCAATTTCTGAAGAAGCACAGAACGAGACCATTATTAATACGCTTGTATCGGAAGCGATTAAAACTTCAGCAATAGAAGGTGAGTTTTTAAGCCGGAACGATGTATTGTCTTCTGTCAGAAACAACCTGGGATTGACCTTTGATACATCAGTTAAAGACAAACGTGTGCAGGGGGTAAGTTCTCTCATGGTCAGGGTAAGGAATACTTTTACCGAACCCCTGACAGAGAAGACCCTATTTGAATGGCATGCTTTGCTGATGAACCACAGAAATGATATCGAAACCGGAAAATGGAGAACGCATAACGAACCAATGCAGGTCATTTCCGGGGCATTTGGTAAAATTAAGGTCCATTTTGAAGCTCCTCCTTCAGGGTTGGTGCCTGGTGAAATGAAAAATTTCGTGGTTTGGTTCAATGAATCATCCCCCGGCGGGAAGAAAGAGATTAAAAAGGCGCCGGTCCGGTCGGCCATTGCCCATTTATATTTTGAATCAATCCATCCTTTTGAAGATGGAAATGGCCGGATAGGCCGCGCCATTGCTGAGAAAGCGCTTTCTCAAGGTATTGGGCGTCCGGTTTTGTTAAGCTTATCCAAAGCAATTGAAACCGACAGGAAAACCTATTATGCAGAATTACAGATGGCTCAGCGTTCGCTGGAAATTACTCCATGGATAAAATACTTTTCAAGGACAATCCTCACGGCTCAAACTGATTCTGAAAAAGAAATTGAATTCACCCTTAAAAAAGCAAGATTCTTTGACAAATTCAGAGATCGGTTGAATGAAAGGCAACTGACAGTCATACGGAGGATGCTGGAAGAAGGACCCCGGGGTTTTGAAGGAGGGATGAATGCAAGGAAGTATGTCAGCTTGTGCAGAATATCAAAGCCTACTGCCACCAGGGACCTGCAATATTTAACAGAAATCGGCGCTTTTAAAGTTTCAGGCGGAGGCCGAAGTACAAGCTACCAGGTCAATCTTTGAACTTTGTCAATTCTATTCAATCCAAACTTATGTCCGGAAATATAGTGTGGAGGGGGTAGAAGATCCTGAATGGGGAAAGATATACCACTACCTGGTGAGTTCCCATTGGTGAATCATTTTAGGTGGCCGGACAATAAGTCAGCCAAGGCTTTTTCGGCCTCCTCCGGTTTCTGATAACGGATTACCGTGACGCCGGGACACCCTGCGATCATGGCAGAAACTCTTTTACCGGGCTGTTCCCGGCACAGACATATAATCTTTTTCCCGAGTGCCGCAGCCCTGCCGATTTCATAACCGACTCCTAAAGAAGGAGTGGTTACCTCTGCCACCACCACATCCGAATCCAGGAGCCAGTTCATATCCCTGTCATGGATTTCCCGGTCAGTGATCCCCTGATCCCCTGACTCACCGAGGGAAGGACTTCCGATGTGTTCTGTCATCACCTGTCCAAACTTATTCAGATGCCGGATAATCCGGTCATACAGGGCGGCATCCTCACGCCCTCCGCGTATTGAACCTGCAAAATAGATCTTCATAGTGCCCAAATTTAGTCAGGCCGGGCATGCTTTCAAACAGTATCTTCGAATTTTGCTGAATCAACCCTGAAATTAAACCACTTTTTTATCTTTGTATATTGACTTAACCATAATCATGATGAGAAATATTCCGGTTTTGGCCGTTTCAGGCAGGACACTCGCAGAAGCGTATGAAGCGGCCCTCGTGGCGCTGTATGAAAATGGCACCCGCTTCAGAACACAATATGACAGACCCGGAGATCCGTTGAGTTGCGACTGCACATTAAACCTCACCATTCTCGAGCCTGAGTCCGATCCGGTAATCCACATGGCCTTCCCGGGCGGGATTGAAGAGCTGAAGGAGTATGTGATGGAACTCAAGGGGTACAAAGACCACTGGGTGAAAAACATGAATGACGAAAAGGATACGCGGTGGGAGTACACCTACCACGGAAGGTTGAAGAATTACGGGATTTGGAAGGAAATGGTGAACGGGGTTTCCACAGAAACCGGCCCCTTTAAAGTCGACCAGATCGAAAAGGTGATCGGCAAGCTGTCGGCGCAGCCTTTTACACGTCAGGCCCAGATGATTACCTGGATGCCTGATACGGACAACGACTGTTATGATCCCCCTTGTCTGCAATCGCTCTGGTACAGGATTCTGGAAGATGAGGAGGGTACCTGGTGGCTCAACTGCAACATCCGTTTTCGAAGCAACGATGCCTGGGGCGCCAGTTTTATGAATATGTTCGGGTTTATCCAGTTCAACAAGGAGGTCATTGCCGCGGGAATTGCAGAGCGGACCGGAAGGACTGTGAAACTGGGCCGGATGAACTGGCAGGCCGATTCTTACCATATTTATGGCAAAGACCTCCAGACCGCAAAAGAACGTCTCTTTGACAGAATTGCCGACATGCCCTTCGAAGAACGGACCATGCCTTTCAATGACCCTTTCATTCTGGAGATTTACAACAGTGCGGAAACTGCGGTGATCGCCAAAATCCGTGAACTGGACAATCGCCACATGTAACCCGGAACCCTCTCCTCTCCGGTTTTCAGAAAATCCTGGTCCCGAAAACATACCGCTGGCTCCACCAGGGATTGTCGAGGGGAGTGACGGTCACCCCCTGAGATGTGGAGGCATGGATAAACCGGTTGTTCCCCAGATAAATCCCCACATGGGTGATGTAGTCGGCCGAATTGTACGACCGGGTAAAGAAGAGCAGGTCGCCCCGTTTCAGGGCCTGACGGTCTGTCACGATCGTTCCGTACCGGGCCTGGTCCTGCGAACGTCGCGGCAATTCCACCTGATGGGCGGCAAAGGAGGCAAAGGTGAGCCCCGAACAGTCCATACAGCGGCGGGTATAGCCCCCCATGCAATGGGGTGTCCCGATGAATTTCTCTGCAGTGCCGATGACCTGGTCGGGTTTGACCTGCCGGGTATCCAGATGCTTCCCGGTGCCGCTGCGGATAAACGCCTCCATATCGCTGTCCGCGACGATGGCCACAGGCGCTGAAAACGGCAGCACCTTGCGGCTGCACGAGAAAAATGAGAGGGAGACGGCCAGCAGGGGAACCAGCCATGCCCCCGGCCGGAAATAGTTAATACGAAGAAACACGCCCTTGTCGATGGTTTTATATTTTAATTCATGACCTCCTCAAAGATAAGCGCTTCCTCATTCTCTCCAAAACCATTTTTCGGGGCAGCAATTATTAATTCCGGGTCCGGTTTTTTTTCTTAACTTGAGCGCAAGTTTTCTGGAATGGGTGTGTCATACCCTTACAAAACAATTTAAAGAAAAGGAAAATGAAAAAGTTAATTGGTTCTTTAGTGCTTGCAGGAATTATCATCCTCCTGGGTACCGGGCTTGCCATGGCCCAGAATCCTGTTCAGAAGAAAACCCAGGCCACCCAAACTACCGCTCCGGGATTTGTGGATGCCAACAACGACGGAGTTTGTGACAATTATGACGGTGTCAAAGCCGGCAAGGGTAAAGGTCCCGGCAACGGCCAGGGATTGGGACGCGCCACCGGCAAGGGTTTGGGTAAAGGCCAGTGCCTCAGGGATGGCAGCGGAAACGGCCAACGGCGGCTCGACGGGTCAGGAGGCGGACGATTCCAGGGAAATGGACAAAGGTTGCGCAACGGCACCGGACCCAACTGTCCGGCTCCTTCTAAATAGTAATGAAACTGTCGGTTTTCAAACCGGATTCCTTTAGGATTCCGGTTTTTTGTTATCAATTTGTCATCAATTTCACATTTGTTAACGGGTAGGCGGACCAAATCTTCCCACACATACTAAAAATTCCTAACTTGCAAACCAACACCCGGTGATCCATGCTGACACGATGGGAGAGCCTGTTTCTGGCCAGCTTTGGCGGATCACCCGGGAAATAATTAATATCTGTTGAGTATGCAATTCAGGAAAATAAGTGTAGGGGTGCTTCTGCTGCTTTTGCAGGCTGCACCGTTGTGGGCCGGGGTTTCGAAGAGAAGCGTGGCCATCGTGGTTGATCCGGTTACGCTCAGTCATTGCCGGGCTTCTATCGAGGCTTATTCAAAATCCATCACTGCAGATGGGCTGAATCCGGTAGTGGTTACCGATAAATGGGGGATTCCTGACTCGATCAGGATAGCGCTCTTTAACCTCTACCGGCACCAGAACCTCGAGGGCGCCGTGTTGGTTGGTGATATTCCGGTCGCCATGATCAGGGATGCCCACCATCTTTCCACTGCCTTCAAGATGGATCCCCGCAGGGCCTGGGACCAGTCATCGATTCCCTCCGACAGGTTCTATGACGATTTCGACCTGAAATTTAATTATCTCAAACGCGACTCGGTCTATCCGCTCTTCCATTAATACTCACTGGCATACGACGGTCCCCAGGAGATCGGCTGCGACATTTACTCTGCAAGGGTGAAAGCGCCGGCCACTCCGGGGAAGACGAAATATGAACTGATCAACGACTACTTTTATAAAGTGGTCCGGGAAAAGGAGAACCGCCAAAAGATGGATCAGGTTACTTTCTTTGCCGGTCATGGGTATAACTCCACCTGTATGGTAGCCCGCATGGATGAAAAGCGTGCCCTTATGGAGCAGTTCCCCTTTCTGCAGAATCCTGCCCAGGGGCTTACCTATATCGACTATACCTACGATGACCATGTGAAATACAGGCTTCAGGCTGAACTGGCCCGTAAAGACCTCGACCTGGCCATTCTCCACCATCATGGTTCGGAGGATTTGCAGTTGTTAAACGGCTCACCGATTTCCATGACTGCCCAGGTGTGGATCGACCAGGCACGGAAGTTCTTCCGCGGGAAAATCAGGAATTCGAAGGATACCACTGCCACAAAAAAATATTACCTCGACAATTATCCGATCCCCGTGGCCTGGGTGAACGATGCCTTTGACCCTGCCCTGATGGAAATGGACAGCCTTCAGGATGTCGGTGTCGATATGCAGATCAGCGACTTGTACGGGTATGAGTCAGGCGCCACGATGATCGTTTTCGACGCCTGCTTTAACGGCTCTTTCCACCTCGATGATTACATCAGCGGCCATTACATCTTTAATCCGGGTTCCACGGTGGTCGTGAAAGCCAACTCTGTCAATACTTTGCAGGACATCTGGCCCGACCAGCTGATGGGACTTCTCGACCTGGGCGTCACTGCCGGCAACTGGGCCAAAGGACAGCTCACCCTTGAATCGCACCTGATCGGCGACCCGACCTGGAAATTTCACTCTTCCATGGAAGTGAAACCCGATCTGAACGAAGCCCTCACCCAAAGAAAGAGCGATGTGAAACTTTGGAAAAAGCTGATGCGTCATTCCCACCCCGAGGTGAAATCGCTGGCGATGAAGATACTCTTCGAAAATGGAGCAATTTCACCTCAGGAACTGCTTCCGGTGATGAAAGAGGAGAAGCGGGCAACTGTCAGGCTCCAGGCTTTCAACCTGATCAAAAAGTCGGCGGGAGAAGAATTGGTTACCGCCATCAAACTGGGACTTTACGACAACTATGAACTTTTAAGGAGGCTGAGTGCGATGACCGCCAGCCAGAATGGATCGCCCCAGCTCATCGATGATATTTTCACGCTCAGGGTACAGCCGGGAACACCCCGGCGAGTCGATTTCCAGCTCAATGATGCCTCCGGGATTTATGGAAAGGAAGAGGCCATCGCGGCTTTTGAAAAGGCGCTGAAAGAGAAACCCGGGAAATGGTATGAAAATGAAGCGCGGCAACTTGCCTCCTTCAGGTCGTCCATGGAAAGCAGGGAGAAGGACTACCGCGATCTTCTTGATCCGGAGGTTCCCCTCAAGGCCAAGCGGTTTACCATTACGGCCCTGCGGAACAGTTGCGACCCAGCCTACCTGGATACCCTCTTTAAATATTACGGGGGTCTCGGGGATCAGGAGCCAAAGCTTCAGTTGATCGAGGCGCTGGGATGGTATACCTACTCCTGGAAAAAAGGGGAGATCCGCGACTTCCTCCGCAGTCAGCTGAATACGGAAAAGGATGAACGGGTGAAACAGGAGTTGACCCGCAGCATTGCACGGCTTAAATAATTTGTCAGTCAAGAATATACTAAATACGAACCGTTATGAATAAACCTAAAGTTCCGATTGTTTTTGTGTGGTCACTCTTTGTCTGCCTTGCGTTGCAGGTCTCTGCACAGCCGGCGGGCAGCGACGATTACGCATCATTGAGGGGTGTGGTTACCGAATGGGGGACAAGGGGTACCCCGGTGGAATTTGCTTCCGTGCAGATAAGTCCGCAGGGAGCAGTGACCATCACCAATTCCAGGGGAGAATTTTTCTTCCCGAGGCTGGCTCCGGGCAGGGCAACTATCCGGATACAGTTTCTGGGGATGGAACCTCTTGATACCACGCTTAACCTGGCGCCGGGCAGGGCGATGGAAATGGCTTTCCAGATGCGCTCCACCTCTTTCCGGCTCGATGAAGTTTCTGTGGTGGCCGAGGAGAGCAAGGCCGGACAGGCTACCGCTTCGAAAATTTCGCGGCAGGCCATGGACCACCTCCAGGCCACTTCCGTTTCAGACCTTCTCCAGTTGCTGCCCGGCGGTCAGATTGCCAATCCTACCCTGGCCACCGCACAAACCTTTAACATCCGGAATATCGGAGGCAACGCGTCGGATATGAACTCCCTGGGAACCACGATTTATGTCGACGGCTCCCCGCTGTCGAACAATGCCAACCTGCAGACCCTCTCCCCTGCCATTTCAGGATCGGGTAGTGCCGTGGCAGGCGGAACATCCCCCAATTCCGGGATTGACCTCCGTGCCCTCTCCACCGACAACATCGAATCGGTGGAGGTCATCAGGGGAATCCCCTCCGTGGAGTACGGCGACCTGACCTCGGGAGCGGTGATCATCAGGTCAAAGGCGGGAAAAGAACCTTTGAATATCAGGGTGAAGACCGATCCCCGGATTTACCAGCTCTCGGCCGGAAAAGGTTTTTCGCTGGGTGAGAATGCAGGCAGTCTCAACGTGAGCGGTGACTATGCATACAGTGTCACCAAACCTACGGAATCCTATGTCTATTACCAGAGGGCTACCGCGAAACTGTTGTATTCCAATAAGTTCGATAAACTGGCCACCAATACTTCCTTCGATTTCTCACTGGGGAAAGATACCCGTGAGCTGAATCCTGACGACCAGCGGACCCAAAGCGCCTCAGGCGCCACCGATGCGGGTTTCAGGCTCAACACCAACGGTACCCTGAATATCGACAAGGGATGGCTGAACAACATCAAATATACGGTGTCGGGGAACTACAGCGACAAACACGCCTACAACGAAGAGCTCCTGGGAAATGCATTCTCGGCCTATTCCATGTCGCGTACCGACGGGGCTGTGCTGAGCAACAGGCCCGGCCAGAAAGTCTTTGACAACACAGGAAAGGAGCTGACCCGGATTCCTTCGGCTGAATCGGGATACTATGCGACCTATCTCCCCAATGAGTATTTCAGCAGATATGACATTTACGGCGATGAATTGAACCTCTTTGCCAAGGTGAATGCCACCTTCTCCAAAAAAACGGGGGATGTGACCCATCGAATTGTGACAGGTGCCGACTTCAAAACCGACGGAAACCTGGGTGAGGGGAAGACATACGACCTGAAAAACCCTCCTTACCGGGTTCTGAGCAGTGAAAATTCCTCCTCCAGGCCGAGGAAATATTCAGACATTCCATTTGTGACGCAGTTTGGATTATACGCCGAGGAGAACCTGAACTGGCTCCTGGGAGAGAGGGAGTTTAACCTGCAGGCCGGTGCGAGGTACGACAATGTGGAGGGCAAGCAGATTGTAGCCCCCAGGTTGAATGCCTCCTTTGACATCCTCCCTGAAATGCTG
>CAYYJE010000005.1:45254-51200 GCA_964472165.1 uncultured Prolixibacteraceae bacterium
CCTGGGGAAAATGCGCTTTTCAGTGACAGGCTTTCATGAAGCGCTGAAAAACGGGTATGCCATGGGTAGCGAATTCAAGATGCTGAAATATACCGAATACCAGATTGCTGAGGCGATTCCCGGAACCATCCCGACGCTTCAGGAGAAGACCAGCAGCAATGTATTCATCCGCTATTCCTATCCTACCAACACCAAAAGGTCGGTCAACCAGGGGGTTGAATTCGACTTTGACATGGGCAGGTTTGATGCCATCCGCACCTCTTTTGTGCTGAACGGCGCCTATATCAGGTCGACCAACTGGGACGATGCCTTTACCTACAGCACCCAGAAAAACCTGAACAGCCTGGAACGGAATATCGGCGTTTACGAGGCAGGCAATACCAAAGAGGAGCGAGAGCGGTTTACCACCACCCTCCGTGCCACCCACAACATTCCTTCAATCGGGTTTGTGGTGACCCTCACCACCCAGGTGAATTGGGTGTATAACCAGTGGAATACCATCGGGAACGACTCGACATTTGTGAATTACATCTCCTTCGAGGACGGTTTGATGAAACCAATTCCGCAGGGTGTGGACCTGAAAACCGATCCCCGCTTTTCATACCTGATGGTCAATCAATCGCCGGTGAGGTTTATCACCGAATCGTGGTTCCCGACGGTGCTGTTCAATCTTCACCTGACCAAAGAGATCGGAAATGTGCTGAGGGCTTCTTTCTTTGCCAACAACATGTTCCAGAGCAAACCCCTCTATGAGAGCAAGCGGTATCCGGGTTCTTTCACTGTAATCAACGACAATGTGCCGCTCTATTTCGGTTTTGAACTGGCATTAACCATTAAGTAACCTTTTAACCATGCGTATTATGAATACAATATTATACAGAATAAGGGCAGGGGCCGCGCTGCTGTTTTTGCTGGCTGCCTCGTGTGCGCAGTTTGAGGATGCCCGCGAAGCCCGGGAGGTGGAGCCACTCAACACGGTTGTGAAAGTGAACCTCAATATCGGGAGTGCACCTGATCCCGGTACCATGAACGTGAAGCTGATCAACTATGCCGAGCGGTATGAAGTGGCCGCCACGGTTGATGCTTCCGGAACGGTAACGGTACCCGGAATTATCCCCGGCATTTATACCATTACGGTGTCGGCCGAAAAATTCCACAACGGGTTTTTGTTCAATTACAGCGGAAATGCCGTCAATGTGGACCTGGTAACCAACAACAAGGAGGTACCCATCGAGGTGGGAGCGTCCAAATCGGGGGCGCTGGTGATGAAGGAGATCTATTACTGCGGTTCGAAAACCCCGACAGGAGGATCCTACTTCAGGGACCAGTTCTACGAAATTTACAACAACAGTGAAGCGGTTCAGAATGTAAGGGGATTGTGCATTGCGATACTGAATCCGCTGACAGCCACGGCCAACCTGCCGGTATGGCCGGGTGACGATGCGGCAAAGTATGTTTACGCCTCCACAATCTGGCAGGTTCCCCAGGACAAGGATTATCCGCTGAATCCGGGAGAATCGATCATCATTGCTCAGATGGCGGACGACCATAAGAAGTCCAATCTCAATCCCAGCTCCCCGGTAAACCTGCTTGGCGCTGAATTTGAGACTTTTGTGAAAGCTACCTCCCTGATCAACGACAATCCGGCCATCAACATGGTCATGGCTTTCTGGCCTTCACCCACCCCGCAATGGCTTACTACCGTCTTTGGCGGGGCATTTGTCATTTACATTCCCACGGAAACCATCGACCCCACCAATTACGTGAGTCCGGTGGGTACCACTTCCAAAAACTACCGGATCCCCATCGAAGAGGTGATCGACGCGGTTGAACTGGTGGGGAATCCCAACCAGGTTCAGCTTAAGCGAATGCCTGCCGTGCTCGATGCCGGTGCTGCTACGGTCGGCGCTACCTATGCGTCGAAAAGCGTAGCCCGGAAAATCAAAACCACACTCGAAGACGGGAGAATCATTTACTATGATACGAACAACAGCAGCGAGGATTTTGAAGTGGTGGAACCACCGGTTGTCAGGAGAAACGATGCAAAGGCACCAGCCTGGAATACGTGGAAATAATGGTTAAAAACGACGATATGAAGGCAATGAGAAGAATAAAAACGATACATCTGGCAGCAGTAATCTTTCTGGCAGCAGGAGTTTCGCACCATTTGGCTGCCCAGGAGAGCGGGGTGATCACCCCGGCATCGCTGGAGCTTATCAAGGCAAAAACGCTCTGGTTCGGTACCGGCAACAGCGCCGGTCTTACCCTCGATGAAATGCAGGATTTCAATACGCTGCTTTTCAATTACAACCTTCAAAAGGGCGATTTCAAAAGGAGGGCTGACGGAGAAAAGGAACGGGTTGCGGGCGTCTCCACCGAAGGAGGCCTGAACCTCGGCGGTGGTTATGTGTGGGGAAAATTCACCTACCACAACGAAAAACAGAAAGGAACCCTGTTCAACACCACCATGCTGGATCCCACAAGGGGAATGCCCTACTTCCCTGTCGATGCGAACCTCAGCGACTGGGTAAAACAGGACTACAACCTTTCCATGAAGGCGGCTACCCGGCCGCTGGCCGAAAAGATTTTCCTGGGCATCGAAGGGGAGTATGTGACCCGGACAGGCGCCAAACAGATTGACCCCCGCTCCACCACCAATTTCTTCATGCTGAGCGTAAAACCGGCCATGACCGTGAAATTCGGCACACATGCCGCCGGGATCAACTTCCTTTACGAAAGGCTCAACCAGGAATCCTCCACTACCAACAGCAACTCCCAGACTAACCAGGACATCTTCGTGATGAGGGGACTTGGCAACGGGTATTCCGCCGTGGTCGGCGGATTACAGTCGCTGGGAAAATTCGTCTACGACGGAAATAAGGTGGGAGGCGGCCTCCAGTACTCCTTTGTAAGCAATTCTGTGAAGGGACTGCTGAACGGCGGCTACACCTTTGGTGTGGAAGATGTGACAAGCACCCCCTCCAAACCCAAAAAAGAGGGGACCATCCGCGAGGATGGATATAACGCCGGTTTGCAGCTCCTCATTTCCGGGGAGAACTTCCACCGGGTGGAACTTTCGTGGAACAAACGGCATGCCGGCGGAATCGAATACGTGCAGGTGCTCGACAACAGCTATGAAGTTCAGCGCTGGGTGACCACCTACAAAAGCATCCGGTCCACTTTCGACCGCAGCCTCATCGGTTTAAAATATGACTTATTCATCGGAAGCGACACGGAATACGACTGGAAGTACGGGATGAATGTGAGCTACAGCTCTTCAGAAGACATTTACATCATCCCAGCCTCGGCCATGAAGCTCGAAGAGCTGGTGTACGGAGCCGATGCGAAGGTCAACCTGAAACTGAAAGGTTCCAGCAGATTGCTTGCAGGGTTTGACGTGAGTTTCAGAAGTAACCTGGGGGGAGGCTATACCTATGGCGGGGCTGAACCTGCTTCAGCAGTGATCGTGAACTTCATGCGGCCTGACTTCAACTACCTGAAAGATGATTACGTGAAATGGGGAGGCGAACTTTCCTATTTCACCTGTGTGTCGAAAACGGGACAAACCGGAATGTTTCTGAAGGTCTCCGCCGATTGTTTCAACCCTTATGAAAATGGAGATTCCCGGAAGCTGACAAGCCTGGGTCTCGGCTTTACTTTTTGATCGTTAAAGATATGATTCCAGGCGCAGTAGCTATTCTGACGATGGCGGCGCTTTTCCTGTTTGCCCCGGCAAGGGCGGCGGAGAGAGGTTTTGCCATCATCACCGACGACCAGACCTACCAGGCTTGCAAGGCGGAAATCGACGCCTATCAGGCGGTACTCACCACCGAGGGGTTCAACGCCTATGTGGCGGCACGCCCGTGGAACACCCCGATGGAAGTCCGGGAGGAACTCCTCTCACGTTACCGGGGTGACGGCCTCGAGGGAGCCGTATTTATCGGTGCCGTCCCCATCCCCCTGGTCAGGGATGCCCAGCATTTTACCTCCGCCTTCAAAATGGACCAGGAGAGGTATCCCTACAACGCCTCCTCTGTCCCTTCTGACCGCTATTACGATGATTTCGACCTGAAATTTGACTATCTCTACCGCGACAGCGTGGAGAACCTCTTCCATTACTTCTCGCTCCGCGGTGATTCGCCGCAGAAGATCGGGTGTGACATTTATACTGGCAGGATCAAGCCCACCCGGAAGGGAGAAGAGGGGTACCGGCAGATCAGGGATTATTTCCGGAAATTGCTGGCCGAAAGGGCGGCAGGAAACAGCCTGGATGTCATCGTCTCCTATACCGGCGAAGGCTCGTTTTCGAACAGCCTCACAGCCTGGAAAGAAGAGGCCATTACCCTCCGGGAACAGTTTCCCCAGGCCTTCGGGAGCGGAACCTCTTTCAAGTCGCTTCTGTACGACATGTATCCCTCCATGAAGCAAACCGTGGCAGAGGAGTTGCGCCGGGAGGAGGTGGACCTGATGATGTTCCATGAACACGGCACCCCCGACAGGCAATATATGACGGGAATCCCACTGAGCAAGGATACGAAGGAATATGCGGAAGCGGCAAAACGGCTCTTCAGGAACCACCTGAGACGGGCAGCTGAAAACAACGGCGATACCCTGAAACTCAAACAGGCGTGGATGGCTTATTATCACATTGACGACAGCTGGTTCAGGGGCGCTTTTAATCCGCTGCAGCTGGAAAAAGATTCGCTCGACGACATCGCGCAGGGAATTGTCCTGGATGATGTTCCCGGCATGGCCCCCAACCCCCGCGTGGTAATCTTCGACGCCTGCTACAACGGCGACTTCAGGGAAGAACGGTACATCGCAGGGGAGTATATTTTCGCGGCAGGGAAAACCCTGGTGGCCATCGGCAATTCGGTGAATGTGCTCCAGGATAAATCGTCGTCCGACCTGCTGGGCCTCCTGGGATTGGGGTACAGCGTGGGAGAATGGGCACAGCTCACCCACATCCTCGAATCCCATATCATCGGTGATCCCACCTTCTTCTTTAAACCCACGGGGAAACACAAAAAGATGGACCTCTCCGCAGATAACCCGGCATACTGGCTCAAAGTACTCCGTAAAGAGAGCCACCCCGATGTGAAAGGAACCGCCCTGCATAAACTCTTCACACTGGAATACCCGGAACTTCCCCGGTTGCTGGTGGATACCTACCACTCCTCCGGCTCCGGCATGCTCCGGCTTCAGGTATTTCACCTGCTCCAGCATTACAGGGACGGCCGTTTTGAGGAACTCCTGAAAACTTCGGTCCGCGATCCCTATGAATTTATCCGGAGAAAATCGGTCCATGCCATGGGTAAGAACGGAAAGGATGAATTCATTCCCTTCATCGCGTCGGTTTACCTCCACGACTACCTCGATGAACGGGTCCGGTTCAATGCGGTGTTCTGCTTCGACGTGATGGACATGGATAAACTCGGGAAGGAGATACGCAATCAGATTGACCAAAGCAGCTCGTTGTACAACAAGGAGGAAGCCTGGTCGGAATTTTCCTCAACCCTGGCATCCAGAAAACGGATTGCGGAGATGAGCATGCAAATTGCTGACACGACCCTTAAAATCAGCAGACGGCTCATGGGGGTCAGCGCCATCCGGAACAACAACTACCACACCCTGGTTCCCACTTACCTGGAGGTGCTCCGCGATCCGGAGCAACCGGTGAACCTCAAGGTAAAACTTGCGGAAGCGCTGGGATGGTTTTCCCTTTCATACCGGAAGGATGAAATTGTTGCCGCTTGCAGGCAGCTTGCGGCTACTCCCGGTGTGGATCTGAAACTGAAAAATGAGTTGGTTAAAACAGTCAACAGGCTGGAAGTGTATATGCGGTAAAGTGAAGGTGATGAAGAGATTTTTTGGAATAGCGGCTTTTTTCCTGATCCCGCTGGCAGGAATGACAGAAGGTGCCGGCAAACAGACATGGATTCCCGC
>CAYYJE010000006.1:0-3511 GCA_964472165.1 uncultured Prolixibacteraceae bacterium
CCGGGTTTACAGTTGGATTCGAATACAATTGAATGACGGCCGAAGGCCAAATGACAATGAATGACGCGCGTCAGCGCAAATGACAAATAAATCCGTTGCACCGGTGTCATCCGTGTTCCAATTTACCGGATCACCGGATCACCGGATCACCGGATCACCGGATCACCGGATCACCGGATCACCGGATCACAATTAATTATATATCCTGAGAGAATTATTGATTACCGAAACATGGTATTGCTGCAGGGGAAATTGTGCCGGTCCTTTTGACGGATATGCACTGTCCATCAACACAAATTGTGAACCGCAACATGCACAGGTTCCCAGCACGCCTTCGTTGACAACACGGCAGCTTGCCAAAGCTTCATGCGGACAAGCAGCATCGTAGGCAAAATAGGAACCCTCAAACTGGCAATAGACAATGATCCCGCCGTAGCCCACACCACGAATGTATTCTGAATTTCCCGGAACTTTAAGCTGATTAAAGGTTGTGAGATTTATATTGAAAGCCACAGGGACATAAGGGATGATCTGGTTCTGCTCATCTTTGCATGAGAGCGGCACCAGGGCCATAATAACAAGCAATCCAAGAATCTTCCTTCCCATTTCCTTTTGTTTCCGATTTTTTGCTACTTTTATATCCGGATAAACGAAGGTAGTCGTTTTTTTGTTTTAATCAGTACAAGAATTTTCGAATAAACACAATGGATGATATTCTTATCATAATCCTTACCCTGCTTTTTACTATTTTTGCAGCCATCAACCAGAAGAAGAAAAAACCGGGTCAGGAAGAAAAGGAGGGAATTCCCTGGGAGGAAATTTTCCAGGGCAAAAACCGGGTCCCGGTTCCCGCCGAAGAGGTGATTGCAAGTCCTCGTAAACCTCAGCCTAAACCCGTAAAAAAGAGCACTGTAGTCCCGGTAGTTACCGAATGGGAATATCCCGGTGAAGGTCTCCGGAACGAATCTGTGAAAATGAAAACAGCGCAAAAACAGGATGACTCTTTTGAAACGGTGGAAACCGAGTCTTATCTGGAAGGATTTTCACTGAAAAAAGCAGTGATTTACTCCGAAATTTTAAGTCCGAAATACCTTGACTAACTATTTTTCTGAATTTTATAAATTTTAAGCAGAATCTCTTTAATTCAGGAAATTAATTAAATTTGCAAACAGGAAGAGTTCTGAGGAATCAGGATTCTTTCTCTTTTTTTTATTACTGCACAATCAATCACGGAGGAAAATAATAATGGCACGGGTCATTTATGTAACACAGGAAGGTCTGAAAAAACTGAAGGAAGAGTTGGACAATCTCATGAACATTGAGCGTCCGAAGATTTCCAGGCAGATTGGGGAAGCCATCGAGAAAGGCGACATCTCGGAAAATGCGGAATATGATGCTGCCAAGGATGCACAGGGTTTGCTGGAAGCCAAAATCGCAGGACTGCAGAACAAAATCGCCCTTGCCCGGATTATCGATGAGTCAAAGATCAACACATCGCAGGTACAGATCCTGAACAAGGTGACCATCCGGAACCAGAAGAACAACACCATCATGCAGTACACCATTGTACCTGAGAGTGAAGCCAACCTGAAGGAGGCCAAACTTTCGGTTTCTACCCCAATTGCACAGGGACTCATGGGGAAAAAAGTGGGTGACGTGGTGGAGATCAAGGTACCTGCCGGAATAATTCCCTTCGAAATTGTGGAAATTTCACTTTAATAACCCGTACCATGTCTACTATTTTTACCAGGATCATCAATGGTGAAATCCCGGCCTACAAAGTAGCCGAGACTGACGGATACCTTGCATTTCTTGACATCTCCCCGGTGACAAAGGGGCATACCCTGGTTATTCCCAAGGAGGAAACCGATTATATATTTGATCTGGATGACAAAACCTATCTGGGTTTACAATCCTTCGCCAAAAAAGTGGCTGAAGGAATTAAAAAAGCAATTCCCTGCAAAAGAGTGGGAGTAGTCGTGATGGGGCTTGAAGTACCTCATGCCCATATCCATTTGGTTCCCCTGCAATCGGAGACCGATTTGCTCAATTTTCATCACAAGCTGAAACTGGAAAAGGAAGAATTTGAGGCAATCAGGGAGAAAATTGCCGCATCGGTCAGTTTATATTAATGTTCCATCCCTTTTCCCTTCCGGGAAATTTATGAACAACCCCTTTTGCATCGTCCGTTTTCAGTAAATTTATGGCCTGATCAGGGACCTTCTGCCGGGAGAAAAGTGACTTCCGGTATCTATTGTTGTCTTTATCAGTAAAAAAAATGAAAGCCGATGGTACCTTTTACACACCTGCATGTACATTCCCAATATTCCATTCTGGACGGGGCAGCCAGTATTGAAAGCCTGGTTCAGAAGGCCAAAGCCGACAATATGCGGGCTTTAGCCCTGACCGATCACGGAACCATGTTCGGGATCAAGGAGTTTCACATGACATGCAAGCGGTTGGGGTTGAAGCCTGTTCTGGGGTGTGAGACCTATGTGGCCTCGCGGTCGATGGAAGACAGGTCGGGAAAAGAAGACCGTTCAGGGGATCACCTGGTGATGCTGGCAAAAAACAGCACGGGCTATCACAACCTGGTTAAACTGGTCACCATGGCCAGCATGGAGGGTTTTTATTACAAGCCGCGTATTGACAAGAGTTTACTGCAACAATATTCGGAGGGGCTGATTGTGACCTCTGCGTGCCTGGGTGGTGAGATTCCCACATTGCTGGCCGACGGGAGGATGAAAGATGCGGAAGAAGCCCTGAACTGGTACAGAATGGTATTCGGAGAAGATTTTTACCTTGAGCTGCAGCGGCATCCTTCGGAAATCCCTGAACTGCGCAGGGAAGTTTATGACCGGCAGGTGGTTGTGAACGGGAAAATCCTGGAACTTGCCCGGGCAACCGGGGTGAAGGTTATTGCCACCAACGATGTCCATTTCACGGATGCCGGGGATGCCGATGCACACGATCTGCTCATTTGCCTGAATACCGGCAAAGACCTCGATGATCCAAACCGGATGAAGTATACCAAACAGGAGTGGTTTAAAACCACACAGGAAATGAATGAACTGTTTGCCGATCTTCCGGAATGTCTGGCCAATACCAATGAGATCGCGGATAAAGTAGAACTTTATGAGCTGGATGAAGACCCCATCATGCCCGTATACCCCATCCCGGCCGAATTTGGGAAAGAAGAGGATTTCCGGAAGAAATTTACGGAAGAATCGTTGATAGAAGAGTTTGGCAAGCAGGCTTATGATCGGCTGGGAGGGTACGACAAAGTTGTCCGTATCAAGTTTGAATCGGAATACCTGCACCATTTGGTGTACCAGGGAGCCCCCAAACGTTACGGGAACCCTCTTCCTGAAGCAGTGACGACAAGGCTCGACTTTGAGCTGGAAACCATCAAATCGATGGGTTTTCCGGGCTATTTTCTCATCACACAGGATTTCATCAATGCGGCAAGGGAAATGGGCGTGCTTGTGGGGCCCGGCCGCGGATCGGCAGC
>CAYYJE010000006.1:3611-27753 GCA_964472165.1 uncultured Prolixibacteraceae bacterium
TTGCCGGAAGCCGACCGGCTTGCTAAAATGGTTCCTGAAGCTCCCAAAATGACTTTTAAAAAGGCATTTCATGAAAATCCTGAACTTAAAAAAGAGCGGAATTCTCCCAACCTACTGATTGCCAAAACCATACAGTTTGCCGAAATTCTGGAGGGATGTGTCCGTCAGTCGGGAGTCCACGCCTGTGGCATTATAATCAGCCGTAATCCACTTCCAGAACACCTTCCCCTGATGCCGACCAAGGACGACAATCTGCCTACCACCCAATATGACGGCCGTTTTGTGGAAAGCATCGGCCTGTTGAAAATGGATTTCCTGGGACTTAAAACCCTTTCTATCATCAAGGAAACCCTTGAAAATATAAGGCTCCGGCATGGGATAACCATTCAGATCGACGAGATCCCGTTCGATGATCCGACCACATACGAGATGTTCAGCAAGGGAGAAACCACTGCCATTTTCCAGTTTGAATCGGAAGGCATGAAAAAACATCTTCGGGAGCTGAAGCCCAACCGTTTTGAAGACCTCGTGGCCATGAATGCCCTTTACCGGCCCGGACCCATGGACTATATCCCCGAGTTTATTGCCCGGAAAAACGGACGGAAACAGGTAGAGTACGACCTCCCCATGATGGAGCTTTATCTGAGTGAGACCTATGGGATCACGGTATACCAGGAACAGGTCATGCTTCTTTCGCGACTTCTTGCCAACTTCACCCGGGGAGAATCGGATACCCTGCGCAAAGCCATGGGTAAAAAAATCGAATCCCTCATGTTTAAACTGAAGGAGCGGTTTGTCGAAGGGTGTATGACCAATCCCCGGTTCATCGGAGAATGCGAAATGGTCAGCAAAAAGCCGGAAGATGTCATCGAAAAAATCTGGAAAGACTGGGAATCGTTTGCCTCCTATGCTTTTAACAAGTCGCATTCTGTGTGTTATGCCTATGTGGCCTACCAGACCGGCTATTTAAAAGCCCACTATCCTGCGGAATTCATGGCTGCCAACCTCAGCCGGAACCTTAACCACATCACCGAAATCACCAAATTCATGCAGGAATGCAAAAGGATGAAGATGAATGTGCTGGGTCCCGATGTAAATGAGAGTTTTGTCAAATTCACAGTCAACAAAAAAGGAGATATCCGCTTCGGAATGGGAGCCATTAAGGGAGTGGGCGAAGGAGCGGTTAACGACATCATCACGGCACGGCAGAAAGAGGGCGACTTTACCGACATTTTCGACTTTGCCGAAAGAGTAAACCTGCAAAGTGTCAATAAACGCAACCTGGAAGCCCTCGCGATGGCCGGAGCCTTCGACAGTTTCGGGAATGTCAGGAGAAGCCAGTTCTTCGCAGGAGACTCCGAAAACGATGCCACCAGCTTCATCGAGAAACTGATCCGGTACGGGAACAAAATTCAGTCGGACTCCTCTTCGCTGCAGCACAACCTGTTTGGAGACATGCCCGGCACCCATACCGTGAAAAAACCAGATATCCCGCAGGTCAGCGAATGGCCACAGCTTATTCTCCTCGACAAGGAAAAAAGCCTGATCGGAATTTACCTGACGGCCCATCCCCTCGATGATTACAAAATTGAAATCGAGAACTTCTGCACCAAAGGTTTCGGATTGAAAGACCTTAACGAACAGTTGGAAAAACTGAAAGAGCGGGAATTCACCTTCGCAGGAATGGTGACTGAAGCCACCGAAGGTTTTTCAAAAAACGGAAAACCATACAGCAAACTGACCCTTTCAGACTATACCGATTCCTACACCTTCTTTTTTTTCCACCAGGATTATGTGGAATTCGGGAAATTCTGCAAACCGGGGCTCTTTATCCTGCTGAAGGGAAAAGTTCAGAAAAGATACAAGTCCGATAGCCTTGAATTTAAAGTAAGCCAGATTGAACTGCTTTCCGAGGTTCGAAAAAATCACATCAGGAGCTTCACCCTGAATCTGCCCCTTGAAGCAATCAATCAGCAGATCATCGGTGAACTGGACACCGTGATGAAGCGAAACAAGGGTAACGTGATGCTCAGGTTTACCGTTTTCGATGAAGACCACCACATCCAGCTCTTCTCCCGGAATACCAAAATTAGCGTAAGCAATGAACTAATCCGGTTTTTGGAAGAACATCCGGAGATTGCATATCGGATCAATTAGTTATTTTTGTGGGTAAAACTATATTACGAACATAAAAATCTGAAAGTATGGCATTGGAAATTAACGACGGCAATTTCAGTGAAATTGTTGAAAAATCAGAAGTCCCGGTAGTACTCGATTTTTGGGCGGCCTGGTGCGGCCCCTGCAGAATGATCGCCCCTTTTATTGAGGAGATGCACAAGGAATTTGACGGCAAAGCGATCGTGGGAAAGGTTGACGTGGATAGCAATCCGGAAATCTCCGGCAAATATGGGATCAGGAACATCCCTACCGTTTTGTTCCTGAAAAACGGATCCATCGCCGACAAACAGGTAGGTGCCTGCCCGAAACAAACGCTGGTCAACAAGCTGAATGCCCTTCTTTGAACCACCTATCCTGATTGAAAAACTTAGCAGACATTCAACAAATCCAGGAATTCGACAACCTCGAACTGATTGCCAGGGAGGTTGTCGAAGGATTTATTACGGGACTTCACCGGAGTCCATTCCATGGTTTCTCTGTTGAATTTGCGGAACACAGATTGTATAACCAGGGGGAATCCACCAAACCGATCGACTGGAAGTTATTTGCCCGCACCGACAAACTCTTCGTCAAGCAGTACGAAGAAGAAACCAACCTCAGGTGCCAGCTGGTAATTGACACCTCCTCGTCGATGTTGTTCCCCTGGACAAAAGCAGCAGCCACCATGGCCAACAAGCTGGCCTTTTCGGTATACACCGCGGCAGCATTGATACACCTGATGCGCCGGCAACGGGATGCAGTCGGGCTTACCCTCTTTTCTGACGAAATTGAGTTTCATTCCCAACCCAGGCTTTCCTCCGTCCATGCGGAGGTGCTGATGGGAAAATTGTCTGAAATTCTCAAGCCCGGGAAAATCGCTCTCCGGAGAAACACAAACACTACGGCAGTACTCCATCAGATTGCCGAAAATATCCATAAACGGTCACTGGTAGTGCTTTTCAGTGACATGCTCGACAACGAAAAAACCGGTGAACTCTTCTCAGCCCTTCAGCATCTGAGATACAACAAACACGAAGTCCTCCTCTTTCATGTGACGGACCATCAGCGGGAACGGGAGTTTCAGTATGCCAACAAACCCCACCGTTTTATTGACCTTGAAACCGGCCAAATCCTGAAACTTAATCCCTGGGAGATCAGAAAAAATTATACCAGGAGTGTGGGAGCCTATTTTGAAGAGCTTAAAGTAAAGTGCGGACAATACCATATCGATCTGGCAGAAGCCGATATCAACCTGGATTTTAAACAGGTCTTGTTTGCATACCTTGTGAAGCGTAAAAGACTCTATTAATTTTCGTAGCTTAGCCGATCCACAAAATGAGAAAAATGAAAAATATCGTATATGCGGCTGTACTGTTCACCGCTGCGTTCATCCTGACTGCTTCCCGGCCGGTAAAGGTCGTCTTTAACGAGCTGTACCGTCCCCAATACCATTTTTCACCTGAAAGGAATTATATGGGCAATCCTTCGGGTCTGGTTTTCATCGATGGGGAATACCACATGTTTTTCCAGCAAAATCCCAAAGGGAATGAAGAGGGATTCAGTCATCTGGGGCACGCTTACAGCACCGACCTGATTCACTGGAAACACATGCCGGTTGCAATTTTCCCGGACAACCTGTCGGAAGACAAGGATTTTTGTACCGCCCTTCCGGGAAGCGCCTTTGTGGACCACAACAATGTACTTGGCTTTCAGAAAGGCCCGCAAAAATCACTTGTGGTTTTTTATACCAGTTCAGGATGCGGCCAACGCATGGCCTTTAGCCACGACAAGGGACAGACATGGAATAAGTATCCGGGAAATCCGGTGATTCCTTACGATTCCACTGATCATGCGGCTAACCCGAAAGTTTTGTGGCATGAACCCACCTCCAAATGGGTAATGCTCCTGTACCGAATGCCCGGAAACGATGAAAGAAAACAGGGTTTCTCATTTTACACTTCCGACAACCTGGTTGACTGGGAGTACCAGAGTCATCTTGCCGGATTTTCCAAAAGCCCCGATCTAACGGAACTCCGGGTTAACAACCGTCCTGATGATACCCGCTGGGTTCTCACTGAAGGTGAAGGAGAATACATCATCGGATCGTTCGACGGGAAGAAGTTCACTCCCGAAAGCATCCGGATGAAAAGTGACTGGGGGAAGAATTACTCCGCATCACAAAACTGGAGCAATATTCCTGCTTCCGATGGCCGAACCATCCAACTTGCAGGAATGACGGGCGGAGAATGGACCGGGATGCCTTTTCAGGGTCAGATGACATTCCCCTGCGAACTCTCCCTGAAAAAGATCAACACAGGAATCTTCCTGATCCGCCAGCCGGTCAAAGAAATTGAACAACTTTATCAAAAAGAATACAGGTGGAAAAATGAAAACCTCATTCCCGGACTCGGCCACAACCTCATCAAAAAGATCGGGGGCGAATGTCTGAGAATTAAAGGTAGGTTCGACCTCAAAAATTGTGAATCGTTCGGATTGATGCTCCGGACAGGCAAAAAAACCCAGGGAACCGAACTGGTGTACAATGTGAAAAGAGAAACACTAAGCCTCCTGGGTCAAACGGTGCCGCTTTCACCTGTTGACAACAAAATCCACCTCGATATCCTGGTTGACAGATCCTCGGTGGAAGTTTTTGCCAATAATGGCCGGGCAGCCATCAGCTGTAATTTCTTCAACCAGGAAAACGACAACGGCTACATCCTTTTCAATACCGGAGGCGAATTACTGGTCGAAGAACTTGAAATTTACGAAATGAAATCCATCTGGGAAGCAGCAGAATAGCCACACCTTCCCCTTTATTCCCTGAGTCCTTATTTCTTGTTCGCCACCAGCGAAAAATCAAGGGTAAAATCGTCGTAAATCATTTTATCACCCAGTCCGGTGAAAAATGAACCTGAACCATACCGGATGTCATATTTAGCCCTGTTGACCGTAATCACTCCGGAGCTTTTCAGGGTATTTCCCTCCATCACCGTTTTAACGCTGAACTTAACCGGGTGCGTGATTCCCTTGATCGTCAGGTTCCCTGTCAGTTCCGCTTCGCTGTTTCCAAGTGCTTTGACTCCCGTCAGCTCCAGCCTGGATGACGGAAATTTCTCCACCGAAAAAAAATCATCTGATTTGAGATGACCCACCAACTTGGCATTCATGCCTTCATCCTTCAAATCCTCCACGGCGATTGAATTCATGTCCATCTCTACGGCGGCGGCGGCAATTGCATTGCCGTTCACTTCAACCGTTCCGCTTTGAATCCTGATCTGGCCGTAATGTTCTCCGGTAACCTTTTTACCTTTCCATTTTACCTGGCTTGAAGCCCTGTCGACCACAAAAGATGAAGCCATCAGGTTTGCGGATATCAGCCACATCAGCGATGTGAAAACTGCAATTTTTATTCTGTTTCTCATTTTAAACTCATTTAAATTATTTCTGATTTACTTGTCTGAATTAAGACAAATAACTCCTATTTTTGTTCACGAATTTGCCGTTGCAGGACGATGAATGTATCGGGTGCAGAGCGGTTAAGAATATTTTTTGCAGGATGTGAAGTAAACCTTATCTTTATGATCCAAAAGCAATTGGGAGTTTTATATTTTTTTTCGGTACAGATATGAGGAGTATGTTGAAAAGACCCACAGACGATGATACTGATTTAGGTGGTTTTTTGTTATTCAAAAAACTTACTGACGAAGAACTAAACCGGTTGAATTTTGAAAAGAGCTGTTCCGTATACCGGAAAGGGACCATTGTATACAGGGAAGGAAGCCGGCTCACAGGATTTTTCTGCGTCACAAAAGGTATTGTGAAGATCTTCAAAACCGGCATAGATGGAAAAGAACAAATCATCAGATTTGCCAAAAGAGGAGAGATTATTGCCTATCGCTCACTCCTGAGTCAGGAACTGGCATGTACCACCGCAAAGGTGATCGAAGAGGCAGTGTTGTGCCATGTACCTTATCAGACCTTGCTCTTTCTGATTCAGAACAACTGGCAGTTTTCGCATCACATGCTTCAGATCGTTTGCCGTGAATTGCGCGAAGCCAACGATTTCATTACAGATATTGCCCAGAAATCGGTTAGGGAAAGGCTTGCCGAAGTGTTGCTCCTCCTGCGGGAAAACTTTGATCTTGATCACCAGAACACGTTGCAAATCTCACTTACCCGTGAAGAACTGGCCAATATGGTAGGTACAGCCACAGAATCTGTTATCAGGCTTTTATCTGAATTCCGCCAGGACAACCTGATAGAACTGCAGGGGAGAAAAATCAAATTCCTGAATATTCCGGGCTTACGAAAAGTGGCTGCTATCTGAAAGACAATTTCCCAGACTGATACAGAAATTTACTGCCCATGCAGAAAAGGCATACCGACCGGCGACAATATTTTAATGAACAGGCTTACACAACCCTCCACCATGTAATTCCCCCACTGGAGCAATTCAGCCCACTCACCCCCGGAATGCGCATTCTGGAAATCGGCTGCGGAGAGGGTGGCAACCTGAAACCTTTTCTTGACCGCGGTTGCCTGGTCACTGGCATTGACCTCGCTGCGAACAAAATTGAACTTGCCCGCACCTGGTTCTCAGACCACCCCGCCCGGGCAAATCTGGAACTGATAGCCGGGGATATTTACACTTTTCCCCCACCGGAACATAAATTTGATGTGATACTGATGCGCGATGTCATAGAGCATATTCACAACCAGGAGAAATTCATGGTATTTGTGCGACAGTTCATGCATGCAAAATCCATTTTTTTCCTTGCATTTCCGCCCTGGCAAAATCCTTTCGGAGGCCACCAGCAAATTTGCAGGAACAAGGTGGCGGCTTTTATGCCCTATTTTCACCTGTTGCCGGCACCACTCTACCCCTCCATCCTCCGGTGGGCAGGGGAGAGAAAAGAGACAATTGAGAATTTGTTGGAAGTGAAGGATACCGGGCTCTCGGCTGAAAGATTTGAAAAGTGCATCAGGGCATCCTCCTACCGGGTACTGAAACGTCAGTTCTTTCTGATCAACCCCAATTACGAAATCAAATTCGGATTGAAACCCATACACCAATGCCCGTTGATCTCCCGGATTCCCGGTCTAAGGAATTACCTGTCGACATCTGCCTGCTATATCCTGGTGCCTGAATGAGAAATTTCCGGGACTATTTCACCAACCACTCCTCCGGATTAAGCTTTACACTTTCCTTCCAGATCTGAAACTTGAGCAGGGTTTTATTGCCGTCGCTGCCATCGGTAAATACTGTTCCCAGATTTTGACGTATCGAAACCTTGTCTCCCTTTTTTACCACCACATTGACAAGATTTGAATAGACCGTCAGGTATGTCCCATGTCGAAGAATTACCGCCATGTTGCCTCCCGTGATTCCGAAAACCCTGCTCACCTCACCCTGAAAAACTGCCCTTGCCTTGCTACCCTGCTCAGTGCTGATGGTCACCCCGTTGTTGTTTACCGTAACATTATTAAGTACAGGATGGGCGTGTACCCCGAATTTTTCGATAATCAATCCCCGCTCAACAGGCCATGGGATGCGCCGGCGGTTTTGTTCAAAATCGGTTCCGGCCAGTTTTTGTTCCGGGGTCATCCCAAATCCGGGCTTTCCCGATTTCGCCGACTTTCGGGCTTCTTCTTCGATTATCCGTTCGATCTCCTTTTCAAGCTGCTCCTCAATACGTTGCTGCTGCGCCAATTTGCTCCGGAGATCCGACTTCTGTTTCTGAAGTTGCTGGGCGATCGAATTCTGCCTTTTCTTCTGTTCGGCCAGTTTTTGGGTTTCAGAGACCTGCTCAGTCAGGAGTGATTCCCGGGTTTGACGCTGATTGGAAAGGTCTGTAATTTTCCTGGATAGAATAGTCTGGATTGAAGCTATGGTTTCCGTCTGCTTTCTCCGGTATTCGGCATATTGTCTGATATAGACAAACCTCCTGTAAGCCTGGTTGAAATTCTCCGCGGAAAGGAAAAAAAGAATCTTATCGTACAGATGCCTGGTCTTCCAGGCATATTGAATCATCCTGGCATATTCGGTTCTGATTTTTTCCAGGTCAGCGGTCATCATCTCCACCACAATGGCATTGTCATTCATCAGTGTTTGCAACGTTGTAACTTCGGAGGCCATGGTGGAAATCAGCTGGTTTCTTTTATCGATCTGGCTGTTCAGCAACCTGAGCCGGGTAAGGGTAGCCTTCTGGTTCTCATTCACTTTGCCAAGAAGCTCATTGGTATACCGGATCTCTTCTGCCGCCGACTCCTTTTTTTTCCTTAACTCATCAAGGGTCTGCCCGGTAACAAAAAATGATGCCGCCATCAATAAAAAGCTCATCGCCAGGGCCGATATGAAAACACCTCTGCTCATGCCTCTAATTTAAGTAAACCCGCTGATAATTGACGGGAATTTTCAGAGGAACAAATTCACTGGGTTCTGTTGAAAAACCTCCCATTTTGGAACTCACCGACACCACGTCGCTTTCAGAGCGGAAATCCAGTTCAACTGACGTGGGAAAATACTTCTCCCCGACGCGTTCGTAGTCCGCAAAGCGAATCTCCGCATACCGCAACGACTCCTTGTCTTCCATGACCATCTTTCTGGTAAGGAACAAGTGTGGATCAAAATAATAGGTCTCCACCACGTGCAAATCTTCCTCCACCCTTCTTAATATCCTTTCAGCACGCTGGGTTCTGCCTTTCTCCTCCAACCGGCTGATTTTCCGTACCTTTTCAGATTGCAGGATGTACATGCCCTCACCGGTACCGGTTTGAAAATCACGGATCTCCTTTTCATCCTCGAAAAGCGTGAAAATATTGGCAGAAATAATGGCTTGCAACGTGTTGAAGTCGAGATCGAAACTAAGCAGGTCGCTTATTGGCTGATAATCGCCGGTGAAGTATGATTTGTCAAAGTAGTTGACATAGACCACACTGTCGGGAGTCATCATTATTTTTGCAATCAGAATATTAAGTTTGGATATGGAAAGAATTACCGACTCGTCCTTCCATGCCTGGATTCCTGCCCTGAAAGAAGTTTTGGACTTTCCGTTGTCGAACTGTATGTTGATGCGTTTGATCGCAAACTGTTTGTAATCAAACATATTTTCCGCTGCGTTCCGGTATAGCCTGACCGGCGTAATGGGCCGGAGTTTTTCACCCGGAATTTTCTCGGCTGTTTTACATGAAAAAAGAGCGCTGAAAACAAGGATCAGAAAAAAAGCAGCGGTAACGAAATGATGGCTTTCACGAATCATCTATTATTCCTCTATGTATTTCTTTTCAGCAATTTTCTGCTTAATCGTTTTGGATTCGGAACCCAGACTGACGGCTTTTTCCCAGTTGCGCAAAGCTTCCTCCACATTACCCAGCATCATGAGAATATCCCCGTAATGCTCAACTAGGGTTGGATTCTCCTCTTCGGAATGGGAAAGTGCACTCTCCATATAAAATTTCGCCAGTGAATAGTTCTTCTTTTTGAAAAGCACCCAGGCGTAAGTATCCAGATAAGTGGCATTGTCGGGGAACCGCTCCACAACACGTCCACTCATCCTTTCCGCCTTTTCCAGGTCCTGTCCTGCCAGCGAAAGATAATAGGCATAATTGTTCAGTGCGATAAAATTCTCCGGATCGAGCGAAATAGCCTCATCAAAGAGGACAAATGCCTCATTCAACTGGTTCAGTTTGTATTTGGCCTCGCCTTTGAGAAAAAGAAACTGTCCCTTCAGGAGTTGATTGTCAACCAGATAATTCAGACCTTCGTCGACGACTGATATGGCCTCGGTATATTTCTCCGACTGGAGTGCGCCAATGGCCTGAAAAAAATAAAACTGCGGCTGATTGGGAAAGAGGTCCACTGCAGCTTTGCCATGTTCAAAAAGCATGGGCCAGTCCTGAAGATCGTTGTCGATATACAATATTTGCTCCCAAACTGAAAAGTCGTTAATCCCGTTTTCGATCACTTTCAGAAGCTGGTCACGGGCTTCCCTGCTCTGTTTATTGCGCATGAGATATTCGGCGTACACCGAATTTATCCTGAAATCATTGGAATTCCCTTCCATCAAAATCCCGATCAGTTCACCATTCTGTGCCGGAGAAAGTTTCACAACTGCCTGGGATCCTGTATGGAGCAGATAAAGCTGCAACTTGGTCTCCAGATCCACCCCATTGCTTTCAAATCCTTTTTTCGTGTATCGGAACCACTGCACGGTGTCGCCTTCACTCAGCCAGTAATCAGCCAGGGAAAAATTCACAAAACCATTGTCAGGATCCAATTCAAGGATCTTGTCGTAATATTTCAACGCATTGGCCTTGTCTCCCCGTTCCTTGTACAAATCGGCCAACAACCCGTAATACCGGGGATCACCGGGATTGGCGCTGATCAAACGTTCAATTTCAGCAAAAGCCTCTTTTACTTTTCCAGCTTCCAGAAAAACGCCTTGCTTCGACATCGAAATCTGGTCGTTTAAACCCGTTTTCTTCTCCAGTGCCTCATAAGCCCTGATTGCCTCGTCAAACTTACCGGCTTTGGCCAGATGGACCGCCTTCATGTACATAAATTCTTCATTTTCAGGCTCCATCAAAGTCAATCTCCCGAAAACATCCGCTGCCTCCTGGTTTTTCCCGGTCTGCTGATATATTTTAGCCAGCAACAGTTGATACCACTTATTGGTTCCGTTGAGCGTAATGGCCTTTTCCAGCAGCAGAGAGGCACTGGTCAGATCATTGTTGAGAATGTGGAGGTTTGCCAGCTCATACATGGCTGCAGAGGAATTGGGATCTATTTCCAGACAGGCTGAAAGAAGAGATACCGCCTTCTGTGGATTTCCCACCATTTTCTGCTTCAAGGCTTCGATAAAAAGATACTCGAATTCTTTCTTCTTCTCCTCCGAAACAGCCGGGGTTTCATTCACTGAAGGATCTGTTCCCTCAACGCTTCCCGATTTTCTGATCCCGGTGCAGGAAAACATCAATCCTGCAAGGAATATCAACACCCAAAATCTCTTTTGTCCCATTGTTTTAATTTTTCCCGGTATGGCCAAAACCGCCTTCTCCCCGGTCTGTGGATTCCAGTTCCTGCGTCAATTTCCATTCCACTTTCTCGTGTGAAGCCACCACCATCTGGCAGATGCGCTCCCCGTTTCTGACAACAAACTCTTCATCGGAAAGGTTGACCAGAATTACGCCGATCTCACCCCGGTAATCTGCATCAACCGTACCGGGAGTATTCAGCACTGTAATCCCCTTTTTCAGGGCCAGGCCACTTCGCGGCCTGATCTGCGCCTCATATCCCACGGGAATTTCCACATACAACCCGGTGGGTATCAGCTTTCTCTCCATCGGCTTCAGTACCACATCCTCTCCGAGATATGCCCTAAGATCCATTCCGGCTGAATGGGGCGTTCCATAGGCCGGCAAAGGGTTGCCCGACCGGTTGACGATCTTAACTTCCATAGAATCATCCGTAAAAGGCGCAAAGATAGGGAAATCACCAGAAATCATGGAGGCTTTAACAAATATTATAGTTGTGTCCAACGGAGGAGCTTCCCGGGAAATTTTTTATTTTCATACCATTCACCACAACTGGTTGACAACAGGCATCACATCCCATCTTTACCTCCGCCACCACATCCGGGTCGAGGAGATAATCAGGCGTACCGGGCATGGGCAATTCGTCTGAAAAGCTTACTTTTGGGCAAACTTTGATAAAATGAATGATTTGTTGTGGGTTCCGGTACTGATCTCTTTGAATATGGCTTCATCCGGTGTCGACGTGAAGGGTCCCGACGGTTATGCACTGATCGGGGTACTGTTACTCCTCATTATTCCGGTTGTTCTCTATTTTTTCTCCAACTGGCTCAGAAGCAAAGGGAAGAAAAAAACCAGCACCTCTTCGTTGTTCAAAAAAAAGAAACTGACCCTCACTCTTGAAAAGAACAAGTTATACTATCCCGAATACCTGAAACTGACGGTATTCAACAATGGCCGCAACGACATTGATCTTGACAGGCCGTTGCTCACTTTCAGCCACATCTGGCTCAAACGGAAATTCAGGTTAAAGGGAAGCCGGGACTATCATTTTTATCCTCTTCTGCTGGAACCCGGTAAATCGCACGAACTGACCATCGATCTTCACCATTTTTACCGGCATGACCACTCTTTGAAGAAATTCCCCAGGATTACCGTTTCCGTGAATGAAGTGGATCACAAAAATGCTGTTTCACAGAGCATCATGATTAGAAAAACCATGTTCAGGTAAATGAGAAACTGGCATTTCAACCATATTGACTTTTCGACATATCCGCAATATCACAGGAATGATCTGGGGGTGAGGTGGTCTGCTGAAAAAACAACCTTCCGGTTATGGGCACCCACAGCCAGGATGGTGGAATTAAGGCTTTACACTTCAGGGAAAGGGGGAAAAGCATTACAGCTCATTTCCATGACCCATTCCGAAGCAGGCACCTGGTTTCATGAAGAAATGGGAAATCTGGAAGGATTGTTTTACTCTTTCCAGGTAAATGACGGAGAATGGTTGCATGAAGTTCCGGATCCTTATGCCCGCGCAGTTGGGGTAAACGGGCACAGGGGGATGATCTTTAATCCTGAAAAATGCAATCCATGGGATTGGGAAAATGACAGGGGGCCGCGCCCGGCTTCCTTTACCGACATGGTCATTTATGAAACCCATATCCGTGATTTCTCGATCTCTCCGGGTTCGGGCATCCGCCATAAAGGAAAATATCCCGGCTTTACAGAAGAAAATACCAGAAGTGCATCAGGTGAAACTACCGGTTTGTCACATCTTCTGGAGCTGGGGATCACCCATGTTCACCTGATGCCGGTCAACGACTTTCAGACTGTCGACGATGAATTCCCGCTTCTGAAGTACAACTGGGGATATGATCCCCAGAATTTCAATGCCCCGGAAGGATCTTACTCCACCAATCCCTACGATGGAACAGTCAGGATCAGGGAATTGAAACAGCTGGTCAAGACCCTTCATGACAAGGGTATTGGTGTCATCCTCGATGTGGTTTACAACCACACCTGGCTCACCAAGGGTTCGGTCTTCAATCAGACCGTTCCGGGTTATTATTACCGGCAGAATCCGGACGGTTCATTTTCGAATGCTTCAGGCTGTGGCAATGAGATTGCCTCTGAACGGTTCATGGTCCGCAAATTTATCATCGACTCCCTTCTTTACTGGTTGAAAGCCTACCATGTGGATGGATTCAGGTTTGACCTGATGGGGATTTTCGACAATGAGACCATGCGGCATATCCGGTATGAGATTGACAAAAAAGAGAAGGGTATTTTCCTTTACGGAGAAGGGTGGGCGGCTGATTCCAGCCCGATGCCTGAATTTCGCCGTGCAGTGAAAAAAAACATACCCCATCTCCCGGGAATCGCAGCATTCAGCGACGATATGCGCGATGCCCTGAAAGGCAATCATGGGTCTAAAACGAGTCTTGGCTTTATCAGCGGGTTGCCTCTGCGAGAGGAAGCCGTCAAATTCGGGATTGTGGCGGCGACCTGGCATCCGCAGATCGTCTACAGTTATGTGGAAAGCTCACAGGAACCCTGGGCCGCTGAACCCTCACAATGTATCAACTATGCATCCTGCCACGACAATTACACGCTGTTTGACAAATTAAGCCTGAGCGTTCCGGATGCCACGGAGCAGGAACTGGGGAAGATGGTCAAACTTGCAGGAGCCCTGATTCTCACCTCCCAGGGGGTTCCGTTTCTCCATTCAGGTGTCGAATTTTGCCGGACCAAAGAGGGACACGCCAACTCTTACAAAGCGCCGGATGCTTATAATCAAGTTGACTGGGAGAGAAAATCAACCTTCGCCGGTGTATATGAATATTACCGGAAACTGATCCGTTTGCGAAGAAATCATCCTGTTTTCCGCATGCCCACTTCAGAACTGATCAGGAAAAATCTCACTTTCTGCACGGAGTACAGGATGGGAGTAGTGGGGTATTGCCTGAAAGGGAAAAATACCGGGGACTCCTGGGAACATGCAGTGGTAATTTTCAATGCCAACAGGGAAAAAATCACCCTTACAATACCCAAAGCCAGGTATAAACTTGTTGCTTTTGGCGGTGAAATCAGGGAAGAGGGGATTGATTTTATGGAAACCGGTCAGGCAGAGGCCGAACCGGTATCCATGACACTGCTGGTCAGAGAATCAGAACGCGGCCAGGAGTAATTCAATATCCTTCACCGGTAAATTGAAGAGGTAACCCATGTCGCGGTTGGTGAGGATTCCCCGGTAGAGATACACCCCTTTCCTGAATCCCCTGGAACTTTTCAGATAGCTGTCAACACCCCCGAAGTCGCCGACGGCCAGCAACAAAGGGATCAGGATATTGCTCAGTGAAATGGAAGCCGTACGGGCTACCAGTGAAGGAATATTGGGAACACAATAGTGAATCACTCCATGTTTGCGGAAAACCGGGTTATTCAGGTCGGTAAGCCCCGAAGTTTCGAAACATCCACCCTGACTTGCATTCAGGTCGATAATGATGGCTCCTTCCTTCATGTGTTCAACCAGTTCTTCGGAGACCCTGAACTGGGGATTGGCATTAAACGGTAGGGCCCCGATCACGGCATCGGCCGATACCAATGCCTTTTTCAGTACCTTGGGATACAATACCGATGTGAAGATCCGCTCTCCCAATTTCTCTTCCAGCCGGCTCAGAGCCTCCACTGAAGTGTCAAAAACCTTGACCACAATACCCAGGCTCAGGGCAGCCCTGGCAGCAAATTCAGCAGCGGTCCCCGATCCGATAATCACCAGTTCCGCAGGAGTAATGCCGGTCACATCGCCAAAAAGAACCCCCTTTCCACCCCTGGAGTTGCTGAGATACTCACTGGCAATGGTAATGGACGTGATTCCGGAAATCTGACTCATCTGGTGTACAAAAGGGAGAAATCCGTTTTCATTCTCAAAATACTCGTATGCCACGCAGGTCATCTTTTTCAGCATCAGCTTTCCTATCGACGCGGCACAATAGGAACTGATCTGCATATTGGAAAAAATGACCTGGTTCCCCCTGAGCATGCCAATCTCATCCTCATCGAAGGGAGCCACCCGCAGGATCACATCGCACTGGAAGATCTGCTCCCGGTTCTCCACCATCACCGCTCCGGCCTCCAGGTATTCCTTGTCGGAATAATTCGCGTGCCTGCCTGCCCCTTTTTCGATATAGATTTCATGGCCGTATGAAACCAACAAATCCACAGCCTGGGGTGTAAGAGGAACCCTGTATTCTACTTTCGGAAAATCGGAGGGTATCCCGATCAGGATCTTTTTCTCCTTACGCTGAATTTCCAGCATCTCTTCCCTTGGAAGCAGCATGGTTTTGGAAACCGGCAGTCCCGATCTGGTCTTTTCCCTCGTTGTCATGGCACCTGGATACTTATTTCCGGTGAAAGTTAGTTTCAAATCCGCAATTTTCAAAATATTCACCCCACTAAACTGGCTTCAATAGTACGGGTCTGGTCTCCATCCTCACTGATTTTCACTTCCACATAGCTGGGGGGAAGCAGGGACTCCACTTTTTCAGGCCATTCGATCAAACAATAGTCACCTCCATAAAAGTAATCCTCATAACCCAGGTCATACGCTTCCTCCAGTTTTTTTAGCCTGTAAAAGTCAAAATGAAAGAGCGATTTCCCGGTTGCGGTCCGGTACTCGTTGACAATGGCAAATGTGGGACTGGTGACGGTATCGTCCGACTGCAAGGTTTTACAAATTGCCCTGATGAATGTAGTTTTTCCTGAACCCATGTGGCCGTAAAAGGCGAAAATCCTCGATTCCTGAAATGTGGCCATTAATTCATCGGCCACGCGCTCCAATTCGCCGATACGAACCTCTCTTTTTTCAAATTGCGGTACCATGGTATAAAATTTATAGAAAGGGTATTTATTCCGATATGTGAGAATACAAAAATATGGTTAATTTTACAAAAAAATATAAATCGAGTTACTATGAAAGTTCCTGATAATCTTAAATTTACCCATGATCACGAATGGGTGCGCACCGAAGGTGATACCGCCGTAGTCGGAATTACCGACTTTGCCCAGGGAGAATTGGGTGATGTGGTGTTCGTAGAAATCGAGACTGTTGGCGAAAACCTTGAAAAGGGTGAAGTCTTTGGTACTGTTGAAGCGGTAAAGACAGTTTCAGACCTCTTTATGCCTGTTTCAGGAGAGGTTGTGGAAGTGAACGAAGCTTTGGCCGACAATCCTGAACTGGTAAACAAGGATCCATATGGGGAAGGATGGATGATCCGGATCAAAATGGACAACGAAGCAGAAGCAGGTGAGCTGCTCTCGGCCGCCGATTACCAGAAAATGATTGAAGCCTAAAAAAAAGAGCTTTCCTGGCCGGAAAGCTCTTTTTTTATCCGCATTTGGAAGAACCGCAGGACATACAGACCAGGCATCCTTCCTGGTAAACTATTTCATTTGACCCGCAATCCCCGCAATGGGCATCTTCGGCCATAGTCCCGTTCGGGATATATTTTTTCAACGCCCGGGCCACGCCGGCTTTCCATGAATTGATTGTTTCATTGTCGAGCTGAAGGCTGGTAACCAGTTCCACCACCTTATGAATGGGCATTCCGTGCCGGAGAACGCCGGAAATCAGCTTTGCATAATTCCAGTAGACGGGATTGAACTTGTAGGAAAGACCTTCAATGGTCGTTTTATATCCCCGTTTGTTAATATACTGAAAGTCATAACGTGAGGTCTCTTCATCCTCCCAGTTTTTGATGATATATCCCCCGGTCACCGAGCGGGGTAACAGAATTCCGTCTTCATCATCACTTAAACCGGTAAAAATCTCATAAGGCAGGTTGTCAATCAGTCCGATGAAGGCAACCCAGTTCTCCTTGTTGTTGCGGAACCTTACCACGTCAGCCTCAAGTATTTCAGGCCTTTTTGTCGGGAAATGGGATGTTCTCTTTTTTTCTTCCTTTTTGTCGGAGATCAACACTCCGGAACGGGATCCGTCGCGGTAAACGGTAACTCCCTTACAACCACTTTTCCAGGCCTCAAAAAAGAGTTTACCCACAAGTTCTTCCGAAGCGTGGGCCGGCAGGTTGATGGTCACACTGATGGAATGGTCCACCCATTTCTGGATCCGACCCTGCATATGTACCTTTGCCACCCAGTCCACGTCGTTTGAAGTGGCCTGGTAATAGGGTGATTTACTGACCAGTTCGTCCAGTTCGTCCGGGGTAAAAGATTTGTTGAAGTTGATGCCGTTGGCTTCCATCCAGGTTTTGAACTTGTGGTGAAAAACCGTGTACTCTTCCCAATGGTCTCCGATCTCGTCCACAAAATCCACCCTGACATCCTTGTCGTTGGGATTCACTTTGCGGCGACGACGGTAAACCGGCATAAATACGGGTTCGATGCCCGAAGTGGTCTGTGTCATCAGGCTGGTAGTCCCGGTAGGAGCGATGGTTAAAAGGGCGATATTTCTGCGTCCGTGGAGGACCATCTCTTCATACAATTCCGGATCGGCAAGTTTGATTCTCCGGATCAGCGGATTATTCTGTTCCCTTTCCGCGCTGTAAATGGCGAACGGGCCCCGGTCGGCAGCAAGCCGCACGGAAGAACGGTACGCTTCCAAAGCCACCGTCTTATGAACTTCCTCAGAAAAATCAGTGGCATCCTCGGTGCCATATTTCAGTCCCAGCGCTGCCAGCATATCACCTTCCGCTGTAATTCCGATTCCGGTACGCCGGCCTTCCTCCGCCTTCCTCCGGATGTTCTGCCAGAGGTTTTTCTCTACCCGCTTGATTTCCTCATTTTCCGGATCGTCAATGATCTTTTGAAGGATGGCATCGATCTTCTCCAGTTCCAGATCAATGATGTCGTCCATCATTCTTTGCGCCACATGAATATGTTTCCTGAACAGATCAAAATCAAAGCGGGCCTTGTCCGTAAAGGGATGGTTTACGTATGAATAAAGATTGATGGCGATCAGGCGGCAGCTGTCGTACGGACAGAGGGGAATTTCCCCGCAGGGGTTGGTGGAAACAGTCCGGTACCCCAGCTCGGCATAACAGTCGGGAATTGACTCGCGGATAATCGTATCCCAGAAGAGTATCCCCGGTTCGGCAGATTTCCAGGCATTGTATACAATTTTCTTCCATAGTTCATTGGCATTGATCTCCGACTGGTACAACACCTCTTTCCCACTGATGGGATACCGCTGAACATAGTTTTCCATGCTTTCCACTGCCTGCATGAAATCATCGTGAAGTTTCACCGACACATTGGCGCCGGTTACTTTCCCCTGCTCCAGCTTTGCGTCAATAAATTTTTCAGCATCGGGATGTTTTACCGACACCGACAACATAAGGGCTCCCCTCCTCCCATCCTGGGCCACCTCGCGGGTTGAGTTGGAATAACGCTCCATGAAAGGAACAATTCCGGTAGAAGTGAGGGCAGAATTCTTTACCGGGGACCCCTTGGGCCTGATATGCGACAAATCGTGCCCCACACCGCCACGGCGCTTCATCAGCTGCACCTGCTCCTGGTCAATTTTCATGATTCCCCCGTAAGAGTCGGAATTCCCTTCGTTGCCAACCACAAAACAGTTCGAGAGCGAGGCAATCTGGAAATTGTTGCCAATACCGGTCATTGGACCCCCCTGCGGAACGATATATTTAAAATCTTTCAGGGTATCAAAAATCTCCGCTTCTGTCAACGGATTGGGATACTTCTTTTCAATCCGGGCAATTTCACTCGCCAGCCTCCAATGCATATCGTCAGGAGTCAATTCATAAATGTTCCCGAATGAGTCTTTCAAAGCATATTTGTTAACCCAGACACGTGCTGCAAGGTCATCGCCCTTGAAATAACGCAATGATGCCTTTATCGCTTCTTCCGGAGAATAGATTTTCCTGGCCGGAGGGGCCACAACAACGTCTTCTTTAACTGACATGGCGAAAAATGTTAATGTTCCTTTGTGAGTTGAATCGATTAATCCTCATAAACCCCTGAGATTCCTGGGTGGTATGCCTCTTGAAATCGTCAGAAATTCTCTCTGCAAGATAAGCCTAGTAACGCGAATTCTGAATACTTTTCTTTTTGGAAAAATGAAAAGTTATCAACTTTTTAATGTTAGTTTATTGTTTATTAGCTGTTTGCGATTTTTCTCAACACAAAAAGTTTACAAAAAATGAATTTTCCCATACTGAATTAAAACGGATAAACCAAACATAACCGATAAAAACAGGGGGCAATTTTTCTACAATTTTCCAACAGCCGAAACGACCTTTAGTCAACCGGCGGAAAAACTTCGCGGAGAATTTTAAGGGTGGCTCCGCAGTTTTCTATTACATAATTTTTTGCAATTTCGCTGCTTTTGTTAAACAAATCGGGGTCCCCGGCAAGTCGTAACACTTGTGCAGTGAAAGCTTCCGTGGAGGTTACAGGGAAGGCTCCACCCATTCGGGTGAGCTGACAGGCTTCCCTGAACTTGCGGTAATTGGGACCAAAAAAGATAGGCAACCCAAATGTGGCCGCTTCAAGAATATTATGTATTCCCACCCCAAAACCTCCTCCTATATAAGCATATGTTCCATATTTGTATAAGGAGGAAAGGAGGCCGACTTTGTCGACAACCAGCACTTCATAATCCTTCGCCTCTTCTTCCCTGACCTTACTCCAGAGAACCCAGGGCTTTTTCAACAATGCCGTCAGCCTGTTGATATTTGACGCATTGACCTCATGGGGAACCAGAATATACTTCCATTCATGCCGGCTGTTCAGGAATGGCACAAGCAGCTCTTCGTCTGGTTTCCAGGTACTTCCGGCCACCAACAGGGGTTTACCCTCCGAAAACTTATCAACAACAGGAAGGGGTTGTGAACTGTTTGCGATGGCCGCCACCCGGTCAAAACGGGTGTCGCCCGAAACCGTGAACCGGGAAATCCCGATTGAGGTCAGCAGGGCGGCAGATGCCTCATCCTGCACAAAGAGGCGGGTGAAAGATTTCAGTATTTCACGAAACCATCCGCCCCAGGGCATACGGCTGAAAAACATCTGCTCCTTTCTGAAAATGCCTGAGACAAGATAAAGCGGGATTTCACGGGATTTCAGCTGAGCAATGTAATTGTACCAGAATTCATACTTTACAAAAAATGCTGCTTCCGGACGGAGAATATCCAGGAAAAGAGCGGCATTACGCGGAGTATCGGCAGGAAGGTAACCTACATAATCAGCCAACGGGTAGTTCTTACGGACTTCGTACCCTGAGGGAGAAAAAAAGGTAAGCACGATTTTAAAGCGGGGATACTGTTTGCGAATGGCTTCAATTACCGGTCTTCCCTGTTCAAATTCTCCGAGAGAAGCACAATGAAACCAAAGGTAGTGTCCCTCACTCTCCAGCTTATTCCTCAGTTGCTCCGGCCATCCTTTCCTTCCCTGCACATAAAGCCGCGCCTTTTTGTGAAAGGGAACGGCACACCTCATCAGGGTATGGTACATAAAAATGGCCAAGTTGTATAAAACCTTCATTCCGCAAATTTTGATGCAAAATAAAAAAGAAAGCATGGCAAACCACCCATTCCCGCCATAATTTTCCACCATCAATGGCTGCCAGGAGCCGGCAGGCTATATCCTGCCTGAGATTGACCGATATTCTGGAGGTTTTATTACCTTCGCAGCATCATATTAACAGTTTACCGATCATGAAAACCCGTCCTTTTATTTTCACGTTCCTGGCAATTACCCTTTCCTCCCTGAATTCATATTCTAAAGGTGGAATTACAGCCGAAAAAATCGGCAACAGGATTGATGTGACCGTTAACAACCGATTCTTCACCAGTTATCTGTTTCACGAAAATGAAAAATACCCGTTTTTATTTCCGGTGAACGGACCATTGACGGGGAGCAGTGTCACCTCCCTTCGCAATGGGGAGTATCCGCATCACAGTTCGCTCTTTTTCGGCTGTGACAAGGTCAACGGGGGTAATTACTGGCAGGAGGGTCTGGACAGAGGCCGGATTGTATCTGCGGGAGCGGTAATTGCAAAACAGGATTCGCAGCATGTAGTGATTACGGATGAGTGCACCTGGATGCGCCCCGGGGCCCCCTCACCGGTCAGGGATTACCGGAAAATCACCATTTCTGCGCCATCGCCTGCCCTTTATATCATCGATTTTGAGATCAGGCTGGTCGCACTCATGGACGTGACTATTGAAAAAACCAACCATTCTCTTTTCAGTGTCCGGATGGATGCAGACCTGTCGGTCAGGAACGGCGGAACAATGATCAATGCGGAGGGTCAATCGGGGGAGAAGGCCACCTTCGGGAAACAATCCCCATGGATCGATTTCCATGGTCAAAGGGGAAAAGTAAAAGAGGGTCTGGCCCTGTTACAGCATCCTTCCAATCCTGACTATCCCTCGCCTTGGTTTACACGCGATTACGGATTCATATCCCCGACACCACTATACTGGCCTGCCTCCGGAAACTCCACTTTTTTCCCTAAAGGGGAGAGTGTCACGCTCCGTTACCGGGTTCTGGTGCATGGCGGCGACACCACGGAAGCCGGTATTGCAGGTGAATGGGAAAAATACAGGGCGATTCCGTAAAAATTCCTTCATTACAGATACTCCGGGAAACACGTGTCTTCATTGAGAATGAATGCTTGGTATGCAGCAGGAACAGAAAATTGAGATCATGGCCCCGGTGGGGTCGTATGAATCGCTGATGGCAGCCATCCAGGCGGGTGCCGGATCGGTTTACTTCGGAGTAGAACACCTTAACATGAGAGCCAGGTCAGCTGCAAATTTCAGCCTCAGCGACCTGAAAAACATCGCAGAAATCGCCTCCCGTCACGGAGTCAAAAGTTACCTCACCCTCAATACCGAAGTCTTCGACAACGAGACCGGACTGATGCACCAGGTGTTGCTGGCAGCCAAAGAAGCAGGCCTGTCTGCGGTAATCGCTGCTGATATTTCGGTGATACTCTTTGCCCGGTCAATAGGGCTGGAAGCGCACATCTCCACCCAGGTGAACATAACCAATTTTGAGGCCGTCAGGTTTTATGCCCAATTTGCCGAGGTGGTGGTTCTTGCACGGGAAACCAACCTGGGGCGGGTCCATGAAATCAGTGACAAAATCAGGGAACACCAGGTGAAAGGTCCCTCCGGAAACCTGGTAAGGCTCGAAATGTTTGTACACGGAGCACTGTGCATGGCCGTCAGCGGCAAATGTTACCTGAGTCTTCATGAGATGAATGCATCGGCCAACCGCGGCAACTGCCTGCAAACCTGCCGCAGGGCCTACACGGTAACAGACAGGGAGACCGGTGCTGAACTCGAAGTGGACAACCAGTATATCATGTCGCCCAAGGACCTGAAGACCATCCATTTTCTCAATAAAATCCTTGATGCAGGAGTATCGGTACTTAAAATTGAAGGACGTGCCCGGGCTCCTGAGTATGTGAAGACCACGGTGGAGTGTTATGGGGAAGCTGTGGAAGCATGGAGAACGCACACCTTTACCGCTGAAAAAGTGGAACAGTGGGATGCCCGGCTCGCTTCCGTCTTCAACCGGGGATTCTGGAACGGCTATTACCTGGGACAGCGGCTCGGCGAATGGAGCCATAACTACGGGTCGTTGGCCACCCGACGGAAGATATACCTGGGCAAAGCCACCAACTATTTCCCCCAAATCGGGGTGGCTGAATTCCGGATCGAAAGCGGCTCCATTCAGGCAGGTGAAGAGATCCTGATCACGGGGCCTACCACAGGAGTGGTCGAGACCGTGGCTTCTGAAATCAGAGTCAGCAACGGACCGGTAAAGGAAGCCGGCAGGGGAGAATATTTTTCAGTGGCTGTACCCTCGAAAATCAGAAGAAATGATAAAATTTTCAGGTGGGTCGATGCTAAAACCCTCAAAGAAAACGTTCGTAAATAAATAATTCTTAACTTTTCGAAATAATTAGGGGATCGATTAAACAACAAAATATGAAAAGATATTTTATTCCAGGTTCCTTCCTGATGGCAATGCTTTGTGTAACCCTTGCTTCGACGGGTCAGAACACCCTCAAACTGAGAATCAGCGGCAACTCCTCCCGTTTCATCAGTGAACCCCAGGGACAGGAATCAAGCTTTAATGAAGTGGACAGCATAAACGGTACGCTGGGTATTCTCAGTGGTTTTGTACACAAGGGTGAATTGGGTGCAGAGGCTGAAATGATGCTGTCGCTCTCTGACAAGATATGGGTCGGACTGGAAATTGGAAACAGCCGCATGAGCGGAACCTCTGACAATCCGGGTCTTTTCAATTTCCAATACAGTGACCTGCTGCAGTTACAGACAACCGACACTTCAGGGATCGTCCCCGTACAAGTGGATTACAGGACCAACCACCCGTTGCAATACAAAACTACCCTGCTGAATATTCTGGGCAATCTCCGTTTTTATCCCGCACCCGACGGAAAATTCAGACCCTTCATCAAAGCGACGGCCGGGGTATCCCTGGTGGCTACCGAACTTTCGCTGCGAAATCCCGAGCTATGGTACAATGACTTACCCCCGGAAGAAGTAGCCGGGCCGCCCGTTCTCTTCTCCCAGGGCACTTCAGGATCTGAAGAAGGCAGATTCCCGGCCTTTACCTTTGGGGGTGGCATCGGATTTGAATACCAGATTACCGAAAAAATCGCTTTGTACGGCGATGGCTCCTACCGGCTCATCCATTCCGATATAGTGGACGGAAAACCCAACATGGACTTCAACGCGAACTCAGGGAAACTGGTCCGGTTCAACACCAATGCCAATACCAGCAAATTCAGTTTCGGGATTGTCTATACCCTTAACGACGACATCGGATTGCTTGGCGGAGGCAGTATCACCAAAAAAGGAGGCCCCGGCAAAGAAGGAAGGACCTCGCCCCATCTTCCGTTCTTCAAGCTGAAACGGTTCTGACCGGGTTACACGAA